>NZ_JBSGJR010000119.1:0-13886 GCF_053605645.1 Micromonospora sp. NPDC003776 | reverse complement strand
CGCCGACCGCTGGTATCCCTCCAGCAAAACCTGTTCCGACTGCGGCGCGGTGAAAGCCAAACTGCCGCTGCGTGTCCGAACCTACCTCTGCGACTCCTGCGGCTTGGTCCTCGATCGGGACCTGAACGCCGCGCGTAACCTCGCCGCGCTCGCGCATGAGGTCACCGTCACCACCGCCGGGAGTGGCCCGGTGGCAGGACGTGGAGCCGACCATAAGACCCGCCCCGGCGGGCCGGTGGCCATGAAACGTCAACCCGGCACGGCATCCGCCGGTCAGGCCGGGACCGTCCCACCGCAAGGCGGGACATACCGATCAGTCGCTAAAGCGCACTGACAGGTAACGGGTTCTGGTGTGGAGCCCGCTGGCCTCCGGGTTCCTGTCCGGTCGTTACCGGCAGGGCCGGGCGGTCGACCTCACCGCCGGGCGGCCGGCCCGCACCCCGGCCCGGTTCGATCCGGCGCTGCCGGGCAACGCGGCCAAGTACGCCGCCGTGGAGGCCCTGGTCGCGCTCGCCGAGGAGGTCGGCTACACGCTGCCCGAGCTGGCGGTCGCGTTCACCGTGGCGCACCCCGCGGTCACGTCGGCGATCATCGGCCCGCGCACCATGGCGCAGCTGGACGGCCTGCTCGGCGGCGCGTCGCTCACCCTCGGCGACGCGGTGCTCGACCGGATCGACGAGATCGTCCCGCCCGGGGTGAACCTCTACCAGCCGGACGGCGTCTGGGCGCCGCCCGGGCTCACCGACCCGGGCCGCCGTCGCCGGCCGCTCGCGGACCGCGCCGCCGCGTGAGACTGGCGGGCTGGCATGATCACCGGATGCCCGCCATGCTGCCACCCGAGTCCGTCCGGTTCGAGCTGTCCGGTGCCGGGCCCGTGCTCCGCCTGGCCGTCGACCCGCCGGCGGACCTCCGCCCGGAGCAGTGGTCGCTGATCAGCCGGCTGACGCTCTGTGTGGTCGACGGGCCGGGTGAGGCCGGCTACCTCACCCCGCGCTTCGGCCCTCAGGGCGATGTCGCGCCGGCCGGCTGGGACGAGGCGGTCGAGCGGGCCGGCGGGAGCCGGGTCGTCTTCGGCGCCGGCCCGGACGCCCCGGCCGTCTTCGTCCGCTCCGTCTGACGGGTCCCGCCCTGCCGGGCGTACCCGAGGGTCGTCCGCTGATTTCGCGTCGCGGGCGGCCCGTCCGTCGGTCACACTGACTGCGTGGATCATCGGGATCTGGTCCGGGTGAGCAAGCGGATGTCCCTGGCGCTGCGGCACCGGCCGGACCGGTTCGGCCTGACGCTCGACGCGGCCGGCTGGGTGCCGGTCACCGATCTGCTCGCGGCCCTTCGGCTCAGCCGTGCGGACCTCGACGCGGTGGTCACCGGGAACGACAAGCGGCGCTTCGCGGTGGCGCGCGGCGCCGACGGCGTCGACCGGATCCGGGCCAGCCAGGGGCATTCCGTACCGGTCGACCTCGGCCTGGCCCCGGCCGCGCCGCCCGAGCTGCTGTTCCACGGCACCATCGACAGCGCGTTGGCGGCGATCCGCGTCGAAGGGCTGCGCCGGGGCCGCCGCCACCACGTGCACCTGTCGCCGGACGTGGCGACGGCCCGCCGGGTCGGCGCGCGTCGGGCCGGCACGGTGGTGGTGCTGACCGTCGAGGCCGCCGCGATGGCCGAGCACGGCTTCGTCTTCTACCGCAGCGACAACGGCGTCTGGCTCACCGACACCGTCCCGCCGGTCTACCTTCGCCCATGACGCCGGTCGGCCGGCGCGGCTCAGTCCGTCCGCTGGGCGGTGAGGAAGTCGGCGAGCACCCGGGTGTGCGTGGAGAAGGCAAGCTCGACCGGCTCGGTGAGGACCAGCCACTCGGTGGCCTCCTCGGTGGGCGCGGACGGGGGCAGGTCGCCGAGCGCCCGCTCGGGCAGCACCCCGAAGACCATCATGGTGCCGCCGGCCGGAGCCCCGTGCACCGCGAACAGTCGCGCCTCGTCGGCCTCGGCCAGCAGGCCGGTCTCCTCGCGCAACTCCCGGACCAGCGCCTCGGACCACTCCTCGCCGTACTCGACGAAGCCTCCCGGCAGGGCGAGCTCGCCACGGGCCGGCTCGATGTCGCGGCGGACCACCACCACGCCGAGGCCGGTCGGCGTCCGGACCGGCAGCACCGCCACCGCGACGGGCAGCGGGTTGCGCCACACCGTTTCGCCGCAGCCCGCGCAGACCCTGGGCCACCCGGCGCCCGCCGGGTAGGCCACGCCGCAGTACGAGCAGTGCGAGTACGGTGCGCTGGTCACGCCGCTGCACGTTACCCGCCCGGCGCGCGGTCCGTCAGCGGTCGTGGGCGGGACCGTTACGCAATCCCGTCCCGCAGCGCCTCGCGGGCCTCCATCAGGGCGAAGCCGAGCAGGTTGTGGCCCCGCCACCGCTCCGGGTCGCCCGCGCGCGGGTCGTCGGCGGCCAGCCCGATGCCCCAGATCCGGTCCAGTGGGCTCGCCTCCACCAGTACCCGGTCGCCGGTGCCGAGCAGGAACCGCTTCAGCTCCTCGTGCTGGCCGAACTTGGCCACGCTGCCGGCGACCACGATGTCGTAGCGGCGAGCCGCCCAGGTCGCCTCGTCGAAGCCGCGGACTTGCCGGCCGAGGGACTTGGCCCGGTGCGGGTGGGCGGCGGTGAGGACCTGCGCCGCGACCTCCGCGTCGCCGAAGAGCACCGCCTTGTGCCACATCATCCAGTGCTCCGCGGTGGCGTACGTCCGCCCGTCCACGGTGAACGGCGCCGGCCACCACTGGCTCAGGCAGCCGGCGCCGACGCTCCCGTCGCGCTGCGGCCGGTGCCCCCAGAAGTGCAGATACTTCACCCGCTCACCAGCCCGCACGGCACCAATGAGACCAGCGACGGATCGAACCTTCATGATCGACAGTCTGCCGCAGCCCTCCCGCCGCCCCGCCGTACCCCGTCGATCAAGGAGTTGTGGCGCCGGCGAAAGCCGCGTACGGAGCACGTCGGGGCGCCACAAGTCCATGATCGACGGCGGGGCGGGCGGGGAGGGCGGGGGAGGGGTGGGGTGGGGGTTAGGGGGTGGGGGCGCCGGTGTAGAAGGCGGTGACGCGGTCGCCGGCGGCGCGGGCCTCGTCGGCCGGGGTGCCGGCGGCGATGCTGGCCTCGGTCCACCGGGCGCTGCTCTCGGTCATGAACCACCGCCCCTCGTCCGAGCCCATCCAGGCGACGGCCTGGTCGGGGGTGACCCCGCTGCCGTCGGCCGCGAGGTGGGAGGCGAGGCCGAGCAGGGCGCCGTCCCACCCGACGCCGACCGCCCCCGGCCCGAACTCGGCCCAGCGCTGGTCGTCGACGTGCGCGACGTGCTCCAGCTCGAACCGGGTACGCCCGGCGCCGGCCTCGGCGAGCCGTACCTCGATCCAGCTCACCTCGTCGCCCATCTCCCAGGTGGCGGCGAAGCTGTGCGGCGGATCGCACCGCTCGACGGTGCCGCCGGCGTTGCCCTGCAGCTGGTAGCGCCCGCCGAGTTTCAGCTCACCGGAGACGGGCAGGAACCAGCGGGGGATCCGCTCGGCGCTGGTGCAGGCGTCCCAGACGTCCTCCACCGGCGCGTCGTACGTCTGGCTGATGGTCATGACGCGGGCCTGGCCGGCGGGCAGCGTACGGCTGCCGATCCGGCGCTCGACGGCGTTGATCTGTCCGGATGCCTCGATCATGGGTTTGTCCTCTCGTCAGAGTTGCCGTCGCGCCGCCGCCGTTCCCGGCGGCCGCGGGCCAGCTCGGTGGCGAGCGCCTCCAGTGGCGGGGTCCAGAACCGGCGGAAGCCGGCCAGCCACTCGTCGACCTCCCGGAGCGGCCCCGGGTCGACCGCATAGATGCGCCGGGTGCCCTCGGGTCGCACGGTGGTGAAGCCGTGCTCGCGCAGCACCTTGAGGTGTTGCGACACGGCCGGCTGGCTGATGCCGAACTCCCGCTGGACGGTCGCGCCGAGGCCGCCGGCGGTCTGCTCGCCCCCGGCCAGCAGCTCGAGGATCCGGCGGCGGACCGGGTCCCCGAGGACGTCGAACGCGTGCACGTGCCCTTTCTACCAGATGTCACGCTTTATATAAGCGAGTGCTTGGGGTGGCGGCGCGCCGCGCGCCGCAGTTCGTCGGCGCCCCAGACGATCGGCGGGAAGGCCAGCAGCAGCGCGAGCAGGGCCGGCTCGGGCGGCCGGGTGCCGAAGACGTCCTGCAGTGGGGGCACCGCCACGATCAGCGCGGCGAAGGCGATCTCGAAGGCGATGCCCCAGAGCAGCAGCCGGTTGCCGAACACGCCGACCGACCGTAGCGAGGCGTGCTCGGTGCGCGCCGCGAACGCCGTGCCGATCTGGCACGAGACGATGCCGAGGAAGGTCATCGTGGTCGCCTCCCGGTACGTGTCGTGCAGCGGCGTACCGGGGCCGGTGGGTGCGCCCGGGCGCCAGCCGGCCCGCAGTAGCACGGCGAAGAACCCCGCCATCACCAGCGCCGCCGAGATCAGCCCGAGGAACCCCCAGGCCCGGGCGAGCATCGGGGCGTTGACCACCTTGTCGCTGCGCCGCCGCGGCGGCCGGTCCATCAGCCCTGGCTCGGCCGGCTCCCGGCCCAACGCGAGCGCCGGCAGCGTCTCGGTGCCCAGGTCGATGGCGAGGATCTGCAGCACGGTCAGCGGTAGCGGCACCGCCCCGGCGGAGAGCGCGAAGACCAGGAACGGCACCACCTCCGGGGTGGCGTGGGCGAAGATGTAGAGGATGAACTTGCGGACGTTGTCGTAGACCCGGCGGCCCGCGGCGACCGCCGCCACGATGGTGGCGAAGTTGTCGTCGGTGAGGACCATGGTCGCGGCCTCCCGGGTCACGTCGGTGCCGGTCCGGCCCATCGCCACCCCGATGTCCGCCCGCCGCAGCGCCGGCGCGTCGTTCACCCCGTCGCCGGTCATCGCGACCACCTCGTGGTTGGCCCGCAACGCCTCGGCGATGTGCAGCTTCGCCTCGGGCGACACCCGCGCGAAGACCACCTCCCGCCGCTGGCCCAGCAGCTCACGCAGCTGCTCCGGCGTCATCGCGTCGAGCTGGTCGCCGGTCACCACGGTCGGCTCGCCGCGCACGATGCCGACCTGCCGTGCGATCGCCGCCGCGGTCCGCCCGTGGTCACCGGTGACCATGATGATCCGGATGCCCGCGGTGTGGCAGCGGGCTACCGCCTCGGGCACCTCCGGGCGGGGCGGGTCGACCATCGCGACGAAACCGAGGAAGGTGAGGTCCTGCTCGGCCTCCGCGCGCCGCGCCGGCACCGCGTCCAGCGGGCGTCGGGCCACCCCCAGCACCCGCCGGCCCTGGTCGGCCTGCGCGGTCACCGCCGCCGCCAGTTCCTTCCGGTACGCCTCGTCCAGCGGCCGCTCCCCGCCGTCCGCGCCGAGCGTCCGGGTGCAGCGGCCCAGCACCTCCTCGGGGGCGCCCTTGGCGTGCAGCCACAGCCGGCCGTCCCGCTCGTCGGCCGTGGACATCAGCCGCAGCCTCGGGTCGAACGGGAACTGGGCCCGCCGCCCCGGGTGACCCGGGTCGGTGACGCCGAGGTCCGCGGCGAGGCGCAGCGGCGCCACCTCCGTCGGGTCGCCCGCGTCCGGACCGGCGTTGTTGCACGCCGCCACGGCGACCGCGAGCGCGCACAGCGCCGGGTCGGGGTGCTCGCCGGGGCCGGGGGCCGGGTCACGCAGCGCGTCGCCGGCGCGGACCGCCACCACCCGCATCCGGTTCTCGGTCAGCGTCCCGGTCTTGTCGGTGCAGATCACGTCGGTCGAGCCGAGGGTCTCCACCGCGCTGAGCCGCTTCACCACCGCGCCCACCCGGGCCAGCCCGCGGACACCGACGGCCAGGGCGAGGGTGATGGTGGGCAGCAACCCCTCCGGCACGTTGGCGACCAGCAGGCCGATGGCGAACGCGAAGGCGTCCCCGATCGGCATGCCGGCGGCGAACACGCCGATCGGGAAGAACACCAGCCCGGCCCCGACCGCCACCGCGGCGATCAGCCAGGCGATACGGCGTACCTGCTTCTCCAGCGGGCTCTCCTCGCGGCCGACCCGCTGCGAGAGGGCGGCGATCCGGCCCAGCTCGGTGCCCATGCCGGTGGCGTGCACCAGCGCCCGGGCCTCCCCGCCGAGGCAGTTGGTGCCGCTGAACAGCAGGTTCGCCGCCTCGGTCGGCCCGCCCGCCGCCGGCGGCGCGTCGGCCGAGCGGTAGACCGGCTGGGACTCGCCGGTCAGCGCGGACAGGTCGACCTCCACCGACCCGTCGACGAGCCGGGCGTCGGCGGAGATCCGGTCGCCCTCGGCGACGGCCAGGACGTCCCCGGGCACCAGCTCCCCGGCCGGGATCTCCTGCCAGCGCCCGTCCCGCTGGACCCGGGCCTGCCGGGGCAGGTAGCGGGTGAGCGCCTCGACCGCCCGCTCGGCCTGGCGTTCCTGCACCGAGGCGAAGAGCGCGTTCAGCGCGATCACCACCAGGATCGCCCCGGCCAGCACGGGGGTACCGGCAACCCAGGCCAGCGCGGCGGCCACCCAGAGCAGCAGCGCCAGCGGGTGGACCACCTGCCGGCCCAGCTCCCGCCACCAGCCGCGCCGCCGCTGCCGGCGCAGCTCGTTCGGCCCGTACGCGGTGAGCCGGCGGCGGGCCTCTTCGGTGGCCAGCCCGTCCGGGCTGGAGCGGAGCGTGGCGTACAGCTCGGGCAGCGGCACGCGTGGGTCCGGGCCCCCGCCTGCCGTCCGCCGCTCCGCCACGGTCCCAGGCTGCGGCACCGGCCGTGGCCGCCGGGTGGGTTTCCGGCCATTCGCCGGTTCTCCTCCGGCGACCACGCTCGATCCTGGCGGTAGTGGCCTCGTCGTCGGGGCGAGGCCACGACAGCCAGGTTTCACCATGATCTTGGAACCGGTGGCCGGCGGGCCGGCCCGGCGCGGGCGGTCAGCCGCCGAGTCGGGCGGCGACGGCGCTGCGCAGCTCCGGTAGCCGGTCGTGCAGCAGGCCGGGGCACTGGGTGGAGTTGAAGTCCATGTGCCCGTAGATCTCGCTGGCCGGGATGGCGTACTGCTGGCAGGTGAACGCGCAGAACCAGATCAGGCTGTCCCAGAGCGCCTGGGGCGGCTGCACGTCGAGGTAGGTGCCCTCGTTTTCGATGCCGATCGCCTGGCTGTTCTGCCCGACGCAGTGCGCGCCCTGGACCATGGTCTGCCCGTGCAGCAGCGCGTACAGGCTGCCGTGCCGGCCCTCGGTGAGGTAGCCGCCGCGGCTGTTGGTGAAGTGCTGCCCGGAGTCGATCCAGCCGTTGGTGTCCATGTGCAGGTTCTGGATGTCGCGGGAGTTCTGGTAGGCGTGCGCCAGGCTGTAGTCGGTGGAGTTCGGGAACGCTGTGTGATGGATGATGATCTTGTTGGGGCGGCTCTGCACGATGCTGACCGCCGACGACGGCGGCCGGGCGCCCCAGGTGGCGCAGTTGGCGATGGTCGGCTGGTCGACCGCGCCGGCGACGGCCCGGGCGTCCCGGTCACCGCCGAACTGGGTCAGCGCGGCGGCGCCGAGCAGGACCGCGCCGCGTAGCACGGCCCGCCGGGGGAGGGGGACGGACATCGGGGGCTCCTTCTCGGGAACGGACACCGCCGGTGGCGGGCGGCCGGGACGACCGGCCCGCCACCGGCGAGCGGGTCAGCAGGGTCCGTTGCAGGCCAGCACCTTGAGCCGGTCCAGGGTGCCGTTCCAGACGTCCTGGTCACCCGGGAAGGTGCCGGAGGAGGCCCACTGCCAGAAGGAGTACGTCCCCCAGCCGGCCGGCAGCGTGCCGACGGTGCTGGAGTAGCGCGCGATCCAGAGCGGGTTGTTCGAGGCGAACTGCGAGGTGTTGCCGGTGCAGGTGCTCCACCAGTCGGTGGTCGTGTAGATGGTGGCCCACCGGCCGGTCCGCGAGTAGTACTGGTTCACGAACGAGGCGATCCAGCTGCGCATCGAGGACTGGCTCAGCCCGTAGCAGGTCGAGCCGTACGGGTTGTACTCGATGTCCAGCGCGCCCGGCAGGGTCTTGCCGTCCTTGGACCAGCCGCCCCCGTGGTCCACGAAGTAGTTGGCCTGGGTGGCGCCGCTGGACCGGTCCGGCAGCGCGAAGTGGTACGAGCCGCGGATCATGCCGACGTTGTAGGAGCCGTTGTACTGCTGGGCGAAGTACGGGTTGGTGTAACCGGTGCCCTCGGTGGCCTTGACGTACGCGAACCGGGCGCCGTTGCTCCAGGCGGCGGACCAGTTCACGTTGCCCTGGTAGCTGGAGACGTCCATGCCGGGCAACCCGGCCGGGGCGGCGCTGGCGGGCGTCGCGCCGAGGGTCACCGAGGCGGTCAGGGTGACCGTGGCGAGCAGGGCGGCGGCCGCCGTACGCAGCGCCGATCGCAGGGGACGGTGCATGTTTCCTCCCTGGGGGTATTGCCGCCCTCGGGCGGCGGGAGTCTGACGAAAGGAACTGTCAGTATTACGTCACACACCGGAGAATTTTTGCAATAGACGTATGGAAGATTTTCTTTCTACGACAGGTGGCGGTCACCCGCTCCGCGGCTGCCGGCGCGATCGGCCAGGCCGACGACATCCGAACCCGGCCGCTCGGCGCGATCCCGGAAATGTCCCCGCCCGGCATGTCGATACCGGGCCGGCCCGTTCGTGTGGAGGGTGGAGGAGGGCGGCACGAGGTCGCCCCGCCGGACGAGGAGGAACCGTGAAGCAGTACCTGATCAGCATCTACCAGCCGGTCGGGGAGATGCCGGACCCGGAGTTCCTGGCCGGGGTGATGCGCGAGGTCGACGCCGTCGACCGGGCGCTGAAGGAGTCCGGCAACTGGGTCTTCGGCAACGGGCTGCACGCGCCGGAGACCGCGACCGTGCTGCGCCCGAAGGGTGACGAGGTCCTGGTCACCGACGGGCCGTACGTGGAGGGCAAGGAGTACCTGGGCGGCCTCGCCATCATCACCGCGCCCGACCTCGACGCCGCCCTGGAGTGGGGCCGCCGCTACGCCCTGGCCACCACCCTGCCCATCGAGGTGCGCCCGTTCCAGGGCGAGGCATGACGGAGCCGACCGACGTCGAGCGGGTGTTCCGCTCGGAGTACGGCCGGGCGGTCGCCGTCCTGGTCCGCGTCCTCGGCGACATCGACCTCGCCGAGGAGGCGGTCCAGGAGGCCTTCGCCACGGCCGTGCGCCGGTGGGCCGCCGACGGCCCGCCGCCCAGCCCCGCCGGGTGGATCATCACCAGCGCCCGGAACCGGGCGATCGACCGGCTGCGCCGCGACGCCTCCCGGGCCGACCGGCACGCGCAGGCCGCCCTCCTGTACGCCCCCGACCCGCCGGCCGAGGAGGGCCCCGTGCGCGACGACCGACTCCGCCTGATCTTCACCTGCTGCCATCCGGCCCTCGGCACCGCCGCCCGGGTGGCGCTGACCCTGCGCCTGCTCGGCGGGCTGAGCACGGCCGAGATCGCCCGGGCCTTCCTGGTGCCCGAGCCGACCATGGCGCAGCGCCTGGTCCGGGCCAAGGCCAAGATCCGCGACGCGGGGATCCCGTACCGGGTGCCGCGCGACGCGGACCTGCCCGACCGGGTCCGGGCGGTGCTCGCGGTGCTCTATCTGATCTTCACCGAGGGACACACCGCCAGCTCCGGCCAGCGGCTGGTCCGCGACGAGCTGTGCGCCGAGGCGATCCGGCTGGGCCGGCTGCTCGCCGAGCTCATGCCGGACGAGCCGGAGGTGCTCGGCCTGCTCGCGCTGATGCTGCTGACCGAGGCGCGCCGACCCGCGCGGGTGGCGCCCGACGGCTCCCTCGTGCCCCTCGCCGAGCAGGACCGGGCCCGCTGGGACCGCGCGCTGGTCGCCGAGGGGCAGGCGCTGGTACGCCGCTGCCTGCGGCGCGACCGGCCCGGCCCGTACCAGATCCAGGCCGCGATCAACGCGGTGCACAGCGACGCGGCCACCGCCGCCGACACCGACTGGCGACAGATCCTCGCCCTGTACGACCAGCTCACCGCGCACGCCCCCGGCCCGGTGGTGGCGCTGAACCGGGCGGTCGCGCTCGCCGAGGTGCACGGGCCGGCCGCCGCGCTGGCCGAGGTCGACCGGCTCGACCTCACCGGCTACCACGTCTTCCACGCCGTCCGCGCCGACCTGCTGCGCCGGCTCGGCCGGGGGGTGGAGGCCGGCCAGGCGTACGAGGCGGCGATCGCGCACACGGGGAACGCCGCCGAGCGGGACTTCCTCCGCCGGGCGCGCGACGGTCTCCGCTGACCCGCCTGCCCGCCGCGACGTCGGGCACCTCGGGCGGCCGGTGACGGTGCGACCTGACGTACCTAACCTTGTGATCCGGATGCCGCCCACACGGGCGCCCGGATCACCGGGGAGGACCGATGGAGCACCGCACCGCCGAATCGACCGTGACCGTGACGCGCGACGGCCGGCCGCTGGCCGGCCAGGAGGTGACCGTCGCCCAGCGCGACCACAGCTTCCGGTTCGGCTGCATCGGCTTCGAGTTCATCGACCTCGCGAACGGCGCCGGCACGGAGCTGGACGAGTTGGTCGCGCGGGAGTGGCTGGAGCTGTTCAACTTCGCCACGCTGCCGTTCTACTGGGGCGGCTTCGAGCCCGAGCGCGGCCGACCGGACACGGCGCGCCTGCTGACCACCGCCCGCTGGTTCGCGGACCGCGGCTGCTCGGTCAAGGGCCACCCGCTGGCCTGGCACACGGTGACCGCCGACTGGTTGCGCGACCTGCCCACCGAGGAGATCGCCCGGGTGCAGCGGGACCGGATCACCCGCGAGGTCACCGACTTCGCCGGTGTGATCGACGCGTGGGATGTGATCAACGAGGTCGTCATCATGCCGATCTTCGACCGGGACGACAACGGGATCACCCGCCTCTGCCGGGGCCTGGGCCGCATCCCCATGGTCCGGATGGTGTTCGACGCCGCCCGGGCCGCGAACCCGCACGCCACGCTGCTGCTCAACGACTTCGACATGTCGGCCGCCTACGAGTGCCTGATCGAGGGGGTGCTGGAGGCCGGCGTGCGGATCGACGCGCTGGGCCTGCAGAGCCACATGCACCAGGGCTACTGGGGGGAGGAGAAGACGCTGGCGATCGTGGACCGGTTCGCCCGCTACGGGCTGCCGATCCACTTCACCGAGACCACGATCGTGTCCGGCCACCTGATGCCGGCGGAGATCGTGGACCTGAACGACTACCAGATCCCGGACTGGCCGACGACTCCCGAAGGCGAGCAGCGCCAGGCGGACGAGATCGTCCGGCACTACCGGACCCTCCTGTCGCACCCGTCTGTGCAGGCCGTCACGTACTGGGGCGTGAGCGACGGCGCCTGGCTGGGCGCACCGGGCGGCTTCCTGCGCGTCGACGGCAGCCGCAAGCCCTCGTACGAGGCACTGCACCGGCTGATCAAGGGCGAGTGGTGGCTGCCACCCACCACTCTGGTCACGGACACGCACGGTCGCGTCCGGTTCCGTGGGTTCCTCGGCTCGTACGAGGTGAGCGCCGCTGGCCGCACGGCCACGGTGCGTGTCGACACCCCCGGCGAGGTGGCGCTCGACGCGGCCCTCTGACCGCCGCCGGCGAGACGGTGAACACCGGAACCGCTGATGTCAGCGTCCATGATGGAGGGGACTGTGCGCCGCCGCGCACTACGGCGACAATCGTCCGGTGCGGCGCGGGGTGTGGAAGTGGAGTCTGCTAACCGTCGTGACCCTGCTCGGGGCCGGCGGCACCGCCTGGGTCTGGGCCCGGTACGACTTCGAGAAGGTCAACTGGACCTGGGGTGTGGTCGCCGGGGTCATCGCCGTCTACGTGGTGGTGGACCAGGTGTTCGCCGACCGGGAGACCGCCCCGCCGACGGCCTGGGCGCACCGGCGGGCCGCCGCCGACGAACTCGCCGAGCTGGTCCGGCGGGAACCGACCGGGCAGAGCCTGCTGCGCTCCGTCGACGAGCCCTATCCGCTGCCGGTGGCATGGGACAACGCCGCCGAGCGGCTGCAACCGTCCTGGCGCTCCATCGGCCGCTCCGCCGACGCCGTGCCGATGGATCTCGCCGGCCGCGACGGCGCGCTGTGGCGCTGCTACCGCTCGGTGCCCTCGGGGCGGCTGCTGGTGCTGGGACCACCCGGCTCCGGCAAGTCGATCATCGCGCTGCGGCTGGTCCGGGAGTTCTCCGCGCGGCGGGACCCGGACGCGCCGATCCCCGTGCTGCTGCCCGTCGACTCCTGGGACCCCGGTGCCGAGGGCTTCCACGACTGGCTGGTCGACCGGATCACTCGGCGCCACCCGTACCTGGCGGCCGGTCACCCCCGGCGCGAGGCGGTGGTGCGTGACCTGCTGCTGGCCGATCTCGTGGTTCCGGTGCTGGACGGGCTGGACGAGCTGCCCGACGACCGGCTGGCCGCGTGCCTGGCGGAACTCAACGAGCTGCCGACCCAGCGCTTCGTGCTGACCTGCCGCTCCTCCGTCTACGAGAAGTACCTGATCCAGGGTGAGCCGCTGCGGGCGGCCGCCGCGGTCAGCATCGCACCGCTGACCCGGGCGCAGGTGGGCCGGTACCTGCGCGACGCCGCCCCGCTGCACCAGGCCGACAACTGGGCGACCGTCGCCGACCGCATCGACGCCGACCCCGAACTGGCCATGGCGCTGTCCACGCCGCTGATGGTGGCCATGGCTCGGACCGCGTTCGACCAGCCCGGCACCGACCCGCGCGACCTGCTGCCCCTGGCCAGCCAGCGGGGCCGGCGGTCGGTGGAGGACGAACTGCTGTCCCGGGCCGTCGACGCGGCCCTGCGATCCCGGCGCGGCGGCCAGGGGCTGCGCCGCTGGGAACCGGACCGGTCCCGGCGGTACCTGACCTTCCTGGCCCGGCACATGGAGTCGCTGGAGCACCGGGAGTTCCGCTGGTGGCAGCTTCCGGTGGAGCTGCCGCGCCCGTTCTGGGCCGGCTTCGACGGGCTGCGCGCCGGGCTCGCGGCCTGGCTCGCCCTGGCCCTGGCCCGGGACCTGCTCGGCGCCCTGGCCGCCGCGACCAATCAACCCGCCGGCCGGGAGCTGCTGCACGCCGCAGCCACCCGACCCGGCGCACTGGTCGCCGTGGCCGCCCTGGCGGCGACGGTCCGCGCGGTGTTCCGCGGCGGCCCGACGGACCTCGGCGTGCCACCGGTGCGGCCGCTCTTCACCGGCGGCTGGCGGGCCCTGGCCGACGGAGTGGTCGCCGGGCTGATCGGTGGCGCCTTCTGGGGCGGCCTGACCTGGGCGCTGCTCTGGATGTTCCCGCCCCCGCGGCGGCTGATCACCCTGCTCGGCGGATTTCCCGACCCGCAGCACTGGTCGGTGCAGGTCCGCGCCGGCCTGGTGGTGGGCGTCGGCTGGTTCGTGCTCACCGCCCTGCGCCGCGCATTGCGCGTCGACCTGTCTGCGCCGGGGGCGGAGTTGAGCGCGACCAGTCCGGTCCGCACGGTCCGGGCCGACCGCGCGGCCGCCGTCGCCGCGCTGCCGTCGACCGTCGCGGCCGCGGTCACGCTGGTCTTCCTCGGTCTGGCCGGGCTCTGGCTGACCAACGCCCTGCCGCGGCTTCCCGCCGTGGCCGCGCAGGCGTACGCGGGTCTGGGCCTCGGCCTCGGCGGGTGGTTGTACCGGCGGGGCGGCGGCGCCTGGGTGCGATTCGCGGTGGCCCGCTTCGTGCTCGCGGCCCGCAACCGGACCCCGCTCCGGCTGCTGGCCTTCCTCGACCACGTCGAGACGGTCGGCCTGTTCCGGCACGGCGCGGGCGCCTACCGGTTCCGGCACGGCCGGCTGCAGGCCCGGCTGGCCGCCGGCTCGGCCGCGGGC
>NZ_JBSGJR010000118.1:0-14036 GCF_053605645.1 Micromonospora sp. NPDC003776 | reverse complement strand
ACCCGCCCTCGACGGACCGATCGGCCGTCGACGGCGTGATCGATCTCCCCGCGCCGGTGTCCCGGCAGCTACGGTGTGTGCCATGACCGGCATAGCGCCCCTCATCGACGCCCTCATCGGGTTGGGTCTCACCCAGTACGCCGCCCGGGCCTACCTGGCCCTGGTGGTCCGCGACCGGTACACCGCCGCGGAGCTGGCGCGCGCCTCCGGCGTGCCCCGGCAGCGGATCTACGACGTGCTCAACTCGCTGAACGAGCGCGGACTGGTTCGCGTGCGGCCCGGCCCGGTGGCGCGGTACGCGGCCGTCGACCCGCAGGCGGCGGTCAGCCGGATGATGGAGGCCCACCGCAGCGCGTACGAGCAACGCGAGCGTGCCGGCGCCGAGCTGATCGACCAGCTGGCTCCGCTGTGGACCCGTGGGCGGTCCGAGGACGACCCGCTGGACTACGTCGAGGTCATCCGGGACCGGGAACAGCTCGGCGAGCGGTTCGCCGAACTCCAGTCGAGCGCCCGGCACCAGCTGCTCACCCTGGCCAAGATGCCCTACCTGGTGGTGGAGAACCAGGCCGGGATGGACGCGGCCCAGCGGCTGGCCCGCGAGGGCGGGGACGTCCGCTGCGTCTACGAGCACGCGATGCTCGACGACCTGGCCCTGGTGGCGCACACCCGGGGCTTCGTGGACGCCGGCGAGCGAGCCCGGCTGGTCGCCGAGGTGCCGATGCGGCTCTGCATCGCCGACGGCGCGCGGGTGCTCATGTCGATGCGGGACCCGCGCGCGGACGAGGCGTCGAGCACGTCGCTGCTGATCGAGCACCCGGCCCTCGCCCAGCTGCTGATCCAGGCGTACGAGTCGATCTGGGCCGCGGGCGAGGAGTTCCAGGCGGCGGTGGCGCGGGTGGTGATCCCGGCCGGCTGACCCCGCCGAGCACCGGCCCGGCGGCTTCTGCCGAGGGCGGATCTGCCCCGGGCAGAATCCCTGGGCCCACGGCCACCGCCCGCCGGAGGCTGGAGGCGGCCGGTTCCCGGGCGGCCCGTCGCCCGCCGGCGGCACGGAGGGTGGTCAGGTCATGGGGTACGGCATCTGGATGCTCGACGAGGGGCAGCCGTCGTTCGGCGACCGGGTCTTCGAACGGCTGCTCAAGGAGCGGATCATCTTCCTCGGCACCGAGGTCACCGACGCGTCGGCCAACCAGATCTGCGCACAGATCCTGCTGCTGGCCGCCGAGGACCCGGAGCGGGACATCTTCCTCTACATCAACTCGCCGGGCGGCTCGGTCACCGCGGGGATGGCCGTCTACGACACCATGCGGTACGTCAAGAACGACGTGGGGACCTTGGCGCTCGGACTGGCCGGCTCGATGGGCCAGTTCCTGCTCTGCGCCGGGGCGGCCGGGAAGCGGTTCGCGCTCCCCCACTCGCGGATCATGATGCACCAGCCGTCGGGCGGGATGGGCGGCACCGCCGCCGACATCACCATCCAGGCGGAGAACATGCTGCACGTGAAGCGCACGATGCAGGAGTTGATCGCCGGGCACAGCGGGCGCACGCTGGACGAGATCCAGCGCGACTGGGACCGGGACCGCTGGTTCACCGCCGAGCAGGCCCGCGAGTACGGCCTGATCGACCAGGTGGTCACCCGGGCCGAGCAACTCCCCGTCTGAGGCCCGCCGGAGGCGGAGGACCCCGCCGGCCACGGGCCGGCCGGGTCCTCCGTCCCGGGTCAGGGGTAGCTGATCACGGGGCTGGTGCCGTAGGAGCCGATCACCGCGGTGCCGGCCTCGTTGATGGTGCATTCGATGCCACCGCTGCCGTCGAGGAAGACGGTGATCGCGTCGTGGAACCGGACGCCCGCCCGGCGGGGCGCCTCGATCGCCCGGTCGCAGCGGATGTCCACGCCCTGGTTGAAGTACGAGTAAACGCCCAGCCCCCACGCCTCGTGCTCCCGCACGTCCCCGGCGACCTTGTACGAAGCCCAGCCGTTGCCGGTCGGGCTGCGCCAGGCGGCCTGGCTCGGCGGGTCGTACGGCAGTTCGCTCTGGTAGAAGACCGTACGTCCGCGCTCGCCGCGCCACACCGTCTGCCAGCGCTGGTAGTGCTCGACGAAGAGCCCGTACGCGGTCACGTCGTCGCCGTTGACCACCACGCCGGTGTCGGCGGTGTTGACGGTCCAGCCGATGGTGCCGGATTCGCCGTGGTCGCCGCGCCAGGCCCAGATGTTGTCGATCAGGGTGTGCCGGCTGTTCACCACCAGGCTGGTGCGCGCCCGGCCGACGTTCGGGCCGCCGATGCGGACGAAGACGTCCTGCAGCGAGATCGGGTTGCCGGCGTGCGACCGGCGGCTGTGCGGCTCGCCGACCTGGACGAGCACCTCGGACTCGACCGGCCCGGCGTCGACCAGCACCCCGGCGATGCGTACGCCGTCGACGTCCTCGATCCGCAGGGCCGCGTCCCCGGTGGTCGGGGCGAGGCTGGGCATGCCGAGGCCGAGCACCACGGTGTCGGGGTGCTTGACCCGCAGCGCCCGGTCCAGGTGGTAGACGCCCGGGGTGAGCAGCAGGTGCCGGCCCCGGGACAGCTCCTCGTTGATCCGCTGGGCCGAGTCGGTGGGCCGGGCGACGAAGAAGTCGGCCAGCGGCAGCGAGGGGACGGGCCGGGCGCCGGCGCCCCAGGTGGTGCCGGCCGTGTCGTGCCGCAGCGCGGGTACGGCCACCCGCCAGCCACCTGCCGCGTCCACGAAGAGGTACGGCTTCTCGCGGGTGACCGGGCTGGTCGGCAGGGTGGTGTACGGCGGGTTCGGGAAGCCCGGCGCGGGTGCGCCGACCACGCCCGAGAAGACCTGGTTCCAGACGCCGTTGGTCCAGTCACCGCCGAGTTCGCTGTCCCGGGTCAGCCACTGCTGCTGGGAGCCGTTGATGGTGATGCCGTCCACCCTGGAGTCGGCGATGTACCCGCCGCTGGAGTAGCCGCCGTTGCCGGGCTCCAGCCAGAGGATGCCCTTGATGTGCACCCGGCGCATGGGGGACGCCTGGGAGACGGCCCACTGGTTCGACCAGTCGGTCGGGGTGACGGCGAGGTTCTCCACCGAGCGCCAGAAGTTGGTGAGGGCGGAGATCCCGGCGGGCGAGTTGGGGTCGGGCTGGCCGATCACCCGGACCGCGCCGTGGATCTCCACGTCGTCGGGGTGGGCGCCGAGACCGGCGACGGTGGTGTAGTAGCCGAGCCGGGCGTTCACCTCGTACCGGCCGGGCTTGAAGAGCACCGCGTAGCGGTTGGCGCCCATCTCGTTGTGTTCCTGGGCGGCGAAGAGGCGGTCCAGGGTGGACTGGATCTCCTCGACGGGGGTGCTCGGGTCGTACACGAAGACGTTGGGGCCGAAGTCGGGCTCGGCGGCGCGGTCGTCGGCGGCGGGCGCGGCGGCGGTCGGCAGCGCGGGGAGCCCGAGGGCGGTCAGCGACGCGGCCGAGGCGGCGGTGACGGTGAGGAATCGGCGGCGGGAGCGGTCGAGTGGTCTCATCTGCCTGCCTGTTCGGGATGGTGGGGTACGGAGAGCGCTCTCTCGCCGTTCCTACCCCATCGACCTCGATCGCGCCAGACTCCGCCGGTTCCGGAACCGGGTCAGCGGGCGTCGTAGCGGGCCCGGGCGGCCTCCACCTCAGCGAGGTGGGTGGTGGCCCACGCCTCCAGGCCGGCGACCAGGTCGAGCAGGCTGCGGCCGAGGTCGGTGAGCGCGTAGTCCACCCGCGGCGGCACGCTCGCGTGCACGGTACGGGTGACGATGCCGTCGCGCTCCAGGCCACGCAGCGTCTGGGTGAGCATCTTCTGGCTGATGCCGTCGACCCGCTCGGCGATCTCGCCGTAGCGCTTGTCGCCGCCGGCGAGGGTGAGCACGATCAGCACGCTCCAGCGGTCGCCGATCCGGTCCAGGACCTTCCGGCTGCCGCAGTTCCGGTTGAACGGGTCCGCCTGCACGGGCTCACTCTCCTTCAGTGCGTACCGAACTTGAAGGTGCCTACTCTCCAACGGGAAGTCAAGCGGGATGCTTCCCGTTGCCGTGGGAAGACAGCCGATGTCGCAACCACAGGGAGTCCTCATGTCCATCGTCGTCACCGGCGCCACCGGCCCGCTCGGCCGCCTGATCATCGAGTCGCTGCTCGACCGGGGCGTACCCGCCAGCCAGATCACCGCGGTCGGCCGGAACATCGACCGGCTGGCCGAACTCGCCGGGCGGGGCGTGGTCACCCAGCGGGCCGACTACGACGACCCGGCGTCGCTGCAGGCGGCCTTCGCGGGCGCGGAGAAGCTGATGTTCGTCTCTGGCAGCGAGGTCGGCAAGCGGGTGGTGCAGCACGGCAACGTGGTCACCGCCGCGAAGGAGGCCGGCGTCGGGCTGGTCGTCTACACCAGCATCGCGCACGCGGACACCTCCAGCCTGGTGCTCGCCGCCGAGCACAAGGCGACCGAGCAGCTGATCAAGGACGCCGGCCTGCCGTACGTCTTCCTGCGCAACAGCTGGTACCTGGAGAACTACACCGGCCAGCTCCCCACGTACCTCCAGCACGGGGTGGCCGGCGCGGCGGGCGACGGGCGGGTCAGCGCCGCGAGCCGGGCGGACTACGCCGAGGCCGCCGCCGCGGTGCTCACCACCGAGGGCCAGGCCGGCCGGGTGTACGAGCTGGGCGGGGCGCCCTTCACCATGACCGAGCTGGCGGCCGAGGTCTCCCGGCAGGCCGGCCGGACCATCTCCTACCTCGACCTGCCCGTCGACAAGTACACCGAGCTGCTGGTCGCGGCGGGCCTGCCCGAGGGGTACGCGGCCGTGCTCGCGGACGGCGACCGCGGCCTCGCCCAGGGCGAACTGGAGGTCGAGAACGACCTGGCCGCGCTGCTGGGCCGCGCCCCGACCACGCTGGCCGAGGCGATCCGCGCCGCGCTCTGACGGCTGCCGTCGCCGCCCCGGGACCATGCCGGCCGGGGCGGCGGCGGGGCCGTCAGGCCCGCTGCTCGCGGAGCTTCACCAGGTCGTCGACGAGGGCCTCCACGTAGTCGGCCGTCTCCTCCCAGCGGGTCACCGGGACGCACTGGATGCCCATGGCCTTCACCGGGTAGTCGTTGCCGCCCGCGTCGAGGCGGTCACCGACGAAGAGCACGTTGTCCAGCTTCAGGTCCAGGCACTCCAGCAGCTTGCGCATGCCGTACGCCTTGTCCACACCCTTGCGGGTGACGTCAATCGACGTCGAGCCGCCGCCCCGTACCTCCAGGTCGGGCAGCTTCTCCGCGACCGCGTCCCGGAGCCGCTTCTTCTTGCTGCCGTCCGGGTCCCAGCCGTACTTCTCGGCCGGCGGCGCGGACTGGCCCAGCGCCGAGAAGGTGATCTGGCTGCCCCGATCCTCGATGATGTCGCCCCAGGTCTTCGCCTCCCAGAGGCCCAGCGCCTGCGCCGACTCGGTGAGCGCCGCGACCACGCGGGCCTTGTCCGCCTCGCTCAGGTCCTCGGCGTAGACCTGCCGCCACTGACCGTCGGACCAGCGGTAGTAGCGGGTGCCGCAGGTCGGCATCAGGTGCAGCCGGCCGCGCTGCTCCTCACTGAGGTCGAGGTGCGCCAGGACCTGCATCTCGAACTGCTCGAACCGGCCCCCGGAGATGATCAGCACGTCCACCTCGGTGAGCAGGTGGCCGAGGAGTTCCGCCATCCGACGATCGATCTGGGACTTGGAAACCGCCAGGGTGTCGTCCAGGTCGAACGCCACCACTCGAAGATCGTTCATCAAGTACCACCATGTCGTCGCGGGCAGGCCAGGACTTAGCAGGGTACCGACGGTGACCACCCGGCACCCGCGAACCCCGATCGTCACGCTGCGCACCGCTCCCTCGCGGAGCGTAGCAACGGGCCCGCAGCCGGCACGGCCGGTTTCCCGCTCCCGGTCAGAAGTCGATCCGCATCACCAGCCGACGCGGCGTCGGGTGACTGACCTTCACGAAGCCGGCGTCGGCGAAGATGCTCGGGCTGCCCACGTACAGCTCTCCCCAGCTGGCCTCCCGGCCTGGTGGCAGGACGATCGGGTAGCCCTCCAGGGCGCGGGCGCCGCGCCCGCGGGCGAAGTCGACGGCGGCCCGGGCGAGGGCGCCGCTGACCCCCCGACGCCGGTAGCCCACCCGGGTGACGAAGCAGGTCACCGCCCAGACGCCCGGGTCGTCCCGGTCCTCGGCCCGGCCGGTCCAGGGCACCCGGGTGTACCGCAGCCGCGGGTACGCGGTCCGCGGCTCGACCGCGCACCACCCGACCGGTTCGCCGTCCAGGTAGGCGACGAGCCCGCTGGTGCTGCCGGCCCCGGGGTGGTCGCAGTCGGTCTGCTCCCGCAGCCGCCCGGCCCGCGCCTCGACCGGCAGCGACCGCCAGTCCCGGTCCCGGACCTTGAACCACTGGCACTGGCAGCGGGCGGCCTCGCCGCGCCGGCCGAACACCGCCTGCAGGTCGTCCCAGCTCGCCTCGTTCGCGGGCACGACGCTGACCGTCATCAGGACGCCGCCCCGCCGACCGTGCCGACGCAGGCCTCGTTGCCCTCCGGGTCGGCCAGCACCCAGAACGCCGGCGCGTGCGCGTCGCTCACCAGGCGGCCGCCGGCCGCCACGGCCGCCGCGATCCGGGCCTCCGCCACGTCGTACGGGACCCAGACGTCGACGTGCATCCGGTTGCGCTGCGGTCGCGGCTCGTCCATCTGCTGGAACCAGAACGCCGCCCCGCGCCCGCGCCGATCGACCAGGTCCTCGGGGCTGCCCGCCCGGTACGCGTACCCGAGCAGGGCCTGCCAGAACGGCGTGACCGTCGGCAGGTCCAGCGCGTCGACGGTCACCTGCACGCTCTGCACGGCCGACGGATCGGCGGACACACCCAGTTCGCGCGCCGCCGCCGAGATCTCCCGGGCCAGGGTCAGGTCGGCTCCGGTCAGCCCGTAGTGGTCGGCGGTCGACGTGACCAGGCGTACGGCCACCCCGTCGCGCCGCAGGTCGACGTCCGGTTGGTGGTCGGCCAGGCTGGGCAGCTCGCCGATCGCCCGCACCAGCCGTACCCCGGCCGCGAACGACCCGGTCCGGAACCAGGCACCCGCCCCCTCGCCCAGCACCCGCCAGTCCGCCACCCCGTCGGCCGCGTGGAACTGGGCGGGGGTGATCCGCTCCGTCACCGTCACTCCCCTCGTCGGTGCCGTTCAGTCTTCACCCGGTTCCCGACACCTTCTGTCGGGTATATGAGCCACCATGACGGGGTGCGTGCCTCGCGGATGATGACCCTGCTGCTCCAACTCCAGGTGCGCGGCCAGGCCGGCGCCCGGGAGCTGGCCCAGCTGCTGGCGGTCAGTGAGCGCACCGTCCAGCGGGATGTCGAGGCCCTGATCGCCGCCGGCATCCCCGTGCGATCGACCCGGGGCCCGGCCGGTGGCTACCGTCTGGACCGCGGCTACCGCACCCGCCTCACCGGGGTCGGCCTGGACGAGGCGGGCGCGCTGGCCTTCCTCGGGCTGACCGGCCCGGCCGAGCAGCTGGGCCTCGGCGAACTGCTGGAGGGGGCGCGGATCAAGGTCTGGGCCAGTCTCACCGGGGAGGCCCGGGAACGCGCCGGCCACACCGCCGAGCGCTTCCACCTCGACCCGACCCGCTGGTACGGCACCCCCGAGCCGGTGCCGTGCCTGCCCCAGCTCGCCGACGCGGTCTGGCGCGACCGCCGGGTCCGCCTCGAGTACGTCCGCGACGGGCGGGCGACCACCCGGGAGGTGGACCCGCTCGGGCTGGTGCTGGCCGCCGGGGACTGGTACCTCGTCGCGCGGCGGGACGGGCAGCGGCGCACGTACCGGGTCTCAAGGGTGCGCACGGTGGAGGCACTGGCGGAGCCGGTGGCCCGTCCGCCCGGCTTCGACCTGGCCGGGTCGTGGGCCGAGGCCCGCCGGGCGCTGGAGGACGAGCAGGTCGCGGTCGAGGCGACCGTACGCGTGGCGGCCCGGGCCCTGCCGCGCCTGCGCCGCCTCGTCCCGGTGCCCGGCAAGGACCGGGTGCCCGTCACGGCCACCGGAGAGGTCGAGCTGACCGTCCCGTTCGAGAACGTCGGTTGGGCGGTGTCGGCGCTGCTCAGCCTCGGCTCCGCCGTCGAGGTGCTGGCTCCCGACGAGCTGCGGCAGCGGGTGGTGGCGGAACTGCGCGCCGCCGCCGACCGCTACGTGCATGCCTGACGGCTGCGGCCGGGGCGCGGCCGGAATTCGCTCGACATCGGGCGCGGCCACGGCCAGGGTCGGGGTCATGCTGAGCCAGGAGGAACTCTGGGACGCCGAGGCCGCCCAGCGCTACGACACACCCGGCACGGGCATGTTCGCCCCCGAGGTGCTGGGGCCGACCGTGGACCGCCTCGCCGACCTCGCCGGCGACGGGCGGGCGCTCGAATTCGCCGTCGGGACCGGCCGGGTGGCTGTGCCGCTGGCCGAACGGGGCGTACCGGTCACCGGCATCGAACTGTCCCGCCCGATGGCCGAGCGGCTGCGGACGAAGGTGGACGAGGGGACGATCCCGGTGTTGGTCGGGGACATGGCCACCACCGTCGCCCCGGGCACGTTCTCGCTCGTCTACCTGGTCTACAACACCATCTCCAACCTGCAGACCCAGGCGGAGCAGGTCGCCTGCTTCCGCAACGCGGCCCGCCACCTCGGTCCCGGCGGCCGGTTCGTGATCGAACTCTGGGTGCCGGAGCTGCGCAAGCTCCCACCGGGCCAGCAGGCCACCGTCTGGCACGCCGAGCCCGGCTACATCGGCCTGGACACCTACGACGTGCTGCACCAACGCGCCGTGTCGTACCACTTCCATTTCGGCGAGGGCACCGAGGCGCGGCTGTTCCGCAGCCCGCACCGCTACATCTGGCCGGCCGAGCTAGACCTGATGGCGCAGCTGGCCGGCTTCGAGCTGGAGTCCCGGCACGCCGACTGGTCCGGCGCGGAGTTCACCGCGGACTCCCGCTCCCACGTCTCGGTCTACCGCCTGCCGGGGTGACCCTGGTCGACTGTCCTCAGATCGCCGTCCCGGGTGGGGATTTCAGCAGCGAAGCCGCCTCGGCCGGGTAGCCGCCACGGCCCGATCGTAGGGCGGTGGCGGCGATCCGAATGAGGTCGATGTTGACGCCGGCTGCCCCGCTCGGGTCGTGCACCTTCAGTCGTACATCCAGGCTCACCGCCGTCTCGCCCCAGCCCTGCGCCTCGATGTTCAGGTGAGCGATCTTGTGCGATCCCAGCTGCGGAAGGTAGCCGAGGGGCGCCATCTGCACCTTGTCGGAACCCACGGCGTTCAACTTGGACTGCTTCTTGGTGTTGGGGCGCTCGACCAGATTGCGGAAGTCCTCCGTACCGCCCAGATTGACCTGGTACGAACTGACCAGCGTGAGGCCGCGCTCCTCGAGCAACCGCAGCAGCGCGTGATGCAACACCGAGGTGCCGAACTGGCTGGCCAGGTCGTCGCCGAGCACCGGCAGGCCGGCGGCCTCGAAACGCGCGAGCAACGAGGGTTCCCGGGCGACCGCGTCCGACGTGGTGTTGACGAACGCCACCCCGGCCAGCAGCGCGGCCTCGGCGTACGCGCGGGCGGTCTCCGGCCGGCCGCTCGGCGCGGAGTAGAGCAGCACCTCGGCACCCTCCAGCGCGTGCGCCACCCGCTCGATCCCCGTCGAGTCCACGAGACCGCGCTGCACGGTCACGCCGGCCGGTGGCAGCTGCGTGTCGAGACGGGGGAAGTTGTTGGGCGGCACGAAGATCGCCTCGTGCAGGTCCCGGCCCACCTTGCCGTCGGAGCGCGCGAAGGCCGCGACCACGTCGATGTCGCCGATGCCCAGCTCTCCGATCACCGGTCGGTGGATGCCCACCAGGCTGCCGGTCTGGCGATAGAAGGCAATCCCCTGCACCAGGGCTGAGGTGTTGTTGCCGACGCCCACGACGGCCACTCTGACGTTGTTGATCACGACGCGAGGCTACGCAAGAGATCACGGGTCTGACCTGGTGCCCCCGGCAGGATTCGAACCTGCGACACACGGTTTAGGAAACCGTTGCTCTATCCCCTGAGCTACGAGGGCGCGAGCGCTCAGTCTAGCGACCGGCGCGTTGACCCGGGATGCCAGGGAGCGGCCCGCGTTGACCCGGGTTGACCGACCCGTGCGGGTGGGGCGACGATCAAACGTCGACCACACGGATCGCACCGACGATAGACACCCGTGGGCCCGGTTTGCACCAGGTAGCACTAGTTGACCCGGGCTGGCATCAGCTGGCGAGCACACGTCGCGCCGGACGGCATCCGGTTCGATATGCACCACGTGCGCAGCAGGTGGCGGAGGCGTCCAACCAGCCGCTGTCGTTGGCAAGTTGCGCCGCCAGCCGCGGCGCGTCGACCCGGCCACTCCAGTCCGGTTCCGCTGTGGCGAGCAGCGCGTTCGAGTTCCTGTCCGGCCTCAGCGGTGCGCCCGGTGCGGACAAGGACCTCCGCCGCGAAGTGGTCCACGGCGTGGAGGTCTACGGCGTTTCCTGGGACGTCGGGGGGTTCACCTGCGCTCGATCGCCTCGGATCGGCAGGGGACGCAGCGGCCTGCGGGTTGGCCAATATGCCCAGGACGTTGGCACGGGCCGGCGTTTGGCGTGGCCGGGCGCCGCCAGTCGGTCCCGGCTGCCACCGGAGCCCGCCGGCTTGCGGACAGAATCCGCCGCCACCGGCCATGGCTCGCGGGTGCGTCGGCTTTCAATTGGTCTTCAGTACTTCGGGTGACACTCTGGCTGTCACCCCGGGCGGGCGATTTTGTCACCCCCGCCGGTCGGTTTGTCACCCCCGTTGTGGTTGTGGTCGGTCGGTTCTGGTGCACCAGCCGGTAGACGCGGGTGGCGATGCCAGCGACCGTCGACACGACGAGACGACCCAGTTGCACGAGTTTGGCCAGGCATCGTTGCACGGTGCGTTCGGAGCAGCCGACGTATTCGGCGAGGGTGGCAACCGATGGCCAGGCGTTGCCCTCACGGTTGGCGTGGGCGGCGATGGCGATGGCTACCGCTCGTTCGTTCTTCCCGAGGTCTTTCGTGGTGAGCAGGGCAGCCTTGACGGCTTGACTCATGGCTTGCGGATCTCCGTCCGTCAAATTCCGGTGGCGCCTGTCGTTGCGCCCCGGACCGATCTGTGGGTGGAAGCCGCCGGCACGTGCGGTGCGGCGGTGCGATACCTAGGCGAATCCGTTGCGGCGGCGCTTCGCCGGCCAGGGGTCTATGGGGCAGCTTGTGCCCGCCCGGGCAGGGCTGGTCATCGCTTGCGTCTCCTTTGTCAGCAGGCCCTGCCGGGCCGGGTGATGGTGCGAACCCGTCGCCGATGGATCAGCCGCCGGCGGGCCCTGATCCACGCTCAATCCGTCGCCGGGGTCAAGCCACGTCGAGTCGGCACCGCCGGCGGGCGCCGATCGGCGCACCCGGCTCAGACGCCGACCGATACGGCACCCCTGTGCGGCGTACTGCTGGACCGGGGCGCCGCCCTGGTGCTGAAGTCACCGAACGTCACCCGGACGCGTGCCGGCAGCTGCGCCACGAACTCGGCCAAGCCGCACCCGGGTCGACGGCCCGGACCGGCTGCCCGACGCGGATCCCGTGCCCCTGGCCGACATCGCCCTGGACACGAAGGCCACGCACTACACCCCGGGGCGAAGTCGATGCTCGCGAGCCGGTCCGCAGTCCGCCTTCGCTGGTCCACGCGGCCCATCGCCGCGGTCCCGGGGGCGCCGCCACAGCGGTCCTTGCCCCGGCGCTCCAGCGCCCGGCGGTCCGGGACGCTGTCCGACGGTCCGGACGGACCCGGGCGGTCCGGGACGCTGTCCGGGCGGTCCGGGACGCTGTCCGGGCGCGGTCCGGGCGGTCCCGGACGCTGTCCGGCGGTCCGGGCGGTGCGGGCGGTCCGGGACGCGGTCCGGGTGGTCCGGAATGCTGTCCGGGCGGTCCCGGCCGGCGGGAGGCGGGCGCAACACCGGTCCGGGACCGCGGGCCGGAGACCGTCGCTGGTCCCGGCGGCCGGCGATTCCTGTCAGACCTGAGCCGTCCGGGTGCGGCGAGCAAGCGATTCTGTCAGCAAGCCCGACATCTGACCGAACCTGACCCGACCTAACAGGATCTGACCTCGTGGGTGGGCCAACAGTTGATCTCCGTAGAACCTGGGGCGGTGCAGATCGGCGGCCTTGCCAGCTCTGACAGGGCCTGACAACGGCGCAGCAGCGGTACGGCAATTTCCCCGGCTGTCACCATGGCCTGCCGGCTATACGAGGACCCGCACCGGCTGCCGAGAAGGACTGTCCTGGGCGCTCGCCCGCGGCCGAGCCGGCCTGTGGTTGTCAGCCAGCGGGTGGGGGCTCGGCCGGGTACGGCCTTGGGGGCTCGGTTGGGGGCGTCGGCGATTCGCGCCCCCAAACGAGCCTCGCCGATCCACCCTGTCAGCCGGATGAGCCGGGAAAACACCACCCGGCAGAAGTCCACCGGCAAGATCAAACTACCCCGACTCCCTGATACTTCTTAGGGCCCCAAGGGGTTCTTACGCAGGTACGCCAAGAGCGCTGTTCATCCGCGAGACCACATTCCAGCCCGGCAACGTGGACCTGGACGCGCCCGGCGCGCTCGCCGAGGTGCACCGAAGACTGGCCCTCGACGAGTCACGCAACGCCCGGATCACCGATGACGTCGTCGCGGCACTGGCCCCTGGGCACAACTGTCTCGTCCTCACCCGGCGGGTCGCTGACTTCGAGGCACTCACTGCCCTGCTCTTGACGCGAAGACATCAGGCGCTCGTGCTGCAAGGAGCGATGAGCGCCACCAACCGACGGACGCTCGTCGGTCGACTCGATCGAGCCAAGACCGGCGACCGCCTCCTCGTCATCGGCACCACACCGTTCATCGGCGAAGGCTTCGACGCCCCCGCGTTCGACACCCTGTTCCTCGCCGGCCCGATCTCCTACGACGGCCTACTCATTCAATGCGCCGGCCGCATCATCCGCGACCCCCGGAGGGACGTCGTCGAAATCCACGACTACCACGACCAGCCACATGAATCTGATGGGTTCGGACTACGGATCGGAAGGTTCCGAGTCAGGGTTCCAGCCCTGGCCGGGATCAGCATGAGCCGCCCAAAATCATGTGTCGAACATCCTGCTCAAGCTCGGCGTCGCCGACCGGGCGCAGGCGGTGGCCCGGGCACGGGACGCGGGCTACACCGGCCGGGCTGAGTGGCCCCGCCGGGCGCGTCCCCGCCCTCAGATGGGCTACCGTCGGCTGGTGATCCCCGTGGAGGCCGTCGCGGCCGCGTACGCGCAGTGGATCACGCCCGCGCTGCCGTTGTACGGCAACGACCACGAGCGGGCCGACTTCGCTCCCTGATCCGGTCCCGGATCCCCTTCCTCTCACCCGTTCGGAAGCAACCGGGAGCGATGCCTCATGTCCGTCGACAGTTCCGGGATCCGGGGCGTGCTGCGCGCGCCCCAGGTGTTACGGGTCCTGCTCAGCAGCCAGGTCGGCCGGCTGCCCACCGCCAGCGGGCCGCTGGCGCTGTTGTTGTTCGCCCGGCAGTCGCTGAGCCTGGCCACGGCCGGCCTGCTGGTCGCCGCGTACACGGCGGGGATGGCGTTGGGCACTCCGCTGCTGGCCCGGGCGGTGGACCGGTGGCGGCAGCCGCCGGTGCTCTGGGGGGCGGCGATCCTGTCCGGTCTCGGGTTCGTGGCGGTGGCGCTGACCGGGGGCCACCTGGCCGGCGCGGTGGTCGGCGCGGCGGTGGCCGGGCTGGGTACGCCCCCGCTGGAGGCCTGCCTGCGGACCCTCTGGCCCAGCCTGCTGCCGGCGTCGGCCGTGCCGACGGCGTACACCCTCGACATCGCCGTGCAGGAGGTGATCTTCGTGGTCGGCCCGCTGGTCACCCTGCTCGCGGTGACCCTCGGCGGGCCGCCGGCAGGGCTGGTCGCCGCCGCGGTGGCACAGCTCGCCGGCACGGCCGCGTACGCGTCGGCGCCC
>NZ_JBSGJR010000117.1:0-14046 GCF_053605645.1 Micromonospora sp. NPDC003776 | reverse complement strand
CCGGCGGCCGGGCCGTTGGCCGAGGACCGCCGCGCCGAGTGCCGCGACCAGGAGCGGCTGGGCCGCACCCAGCACGGCCGCTGTGCCGCCGGGCAGCCGGTACGCGGCGACGAAGAGCAGCGGGAAGAACGCGCCGATGTTGAGCGCGCCGAGGACCGCGGCCCGCCACCACCAGCCGCCGTGCGGCCGGTGCCGGGTCAGGGCGAACAGCAGCAGCCCGGCCGGCAGGGCGCGCAGCACGCCGGACCAGAGCGGCCGGCCGGCGGGCAGCAGCTCGGCGGTGACCAGGTACGTGGTGCCCCAGGTGACCGGGGCGGCGGCGGTGAGCAGGACGTCGGCCCAGCGGCGGTCCATGATGCCTCATCTCTCTCGCCAATAAGTAGCTTAGAGCTAAGCTAATCAGTGTCGAGTGAAAGGGGAAGTGCGGCGTGCGGCACAATCCCTGCGTGGCAGCGGACGACGTGGACCTGATCGTCGAACAGTGGCGGCGGGAGCGGGCCGGGCTGCGCCCCGAGCCGATGGCCGTCTTCGGTCGCATCTACCGGCTCGCCCGGCTCGTCGGCGACCGGCAGGAGCGGGTCTACGCCGGCTGGGGGATCGGTCGGGGCGAGTTCGACGTGCTCGCCGCGCTGCGGCGCGCCGGCAAGCCGTACACCCTGGCCCCCAAGGCTCTCACCGCGGCCCTCATGCTCACCTCCGGCGGGATGACCGGCCGGCTCGACCGGCTGGAGCGGGCCGGCCTGGTCCGGCGGGCTCCCGACCCGGCCGACCGGCGGGCGCTGCGGGTCAGCCTCACCGACGAGGGCCGGCGGGTGGTCGAGGAGTCGGTCGAGGCCGGGCTGGCCGTCCAGCGCCGGATCCTCGACGCGCTGCCCCCCGCCGACCAGCAGCGCCTCGGCGACCTGCTGCGGACCCTGCTGGCCGCCGCCGAGGCCGATCAGCCCGACCGGGCATGATGATCGGGACCGTCGCCGACCGGAGGGGGAGACCGTGCCCGCCAGCGCACCGACCATCGTCGCCACCAGCATGGGCTTCAGCAGCCGCCGCCGCGGCCCGTGGGACGCCACGCCCGGTCCGGTCTTCGACCTGATGGCCGAGCTGGCCCGGGCCGGCGACGCGCCGAAGATCTGCTACCTCAACCAGGCGGTCGGCGATCAGCCCACCTCGCTGACCGTCTTCCACGGCGCGTTCGCCGGCACCCGGTTCCGCGCCTCCCACCTGGCCCTCTTCCCGATGCCCAACGTCGAGGACGTGCGCGCGCACCTGCTCGCCCAGGACGTCATCTGGGTCGGCGGCGGCAGCGTCGCCAACCTCTGCGCGGTATGGCGGGTGCACGGGCTGCCGGAGATCCTGCACGAGTGCTGGCAGGCCGGCGTGGTGCTCGGTGGCGTCTCCGCCGGCTCGATCTGCTGGCACGTCGGCGGCGCCACCGACAGCTACGGCCCGCAGCTGCGGCCGTTCACCGACGCGCTCGGCTGGCTCCCGTACGGCAACGGCGTGCACTACGACAGCGAGGAGCAGCGCCGCCCCCTGATGCACCGGCTCGTCGCCGAGGGCACCCTGCCGACCAGCCACTGCACCGACGACGGGGTCGGGCTGGTCTACCGGGGCACCGAGCTGGTCGAGGCGGTGGCCGACCGGGAGGGCGTCGCCGCGTACGAGGTGACCCGGGCCGAGGACGGCATCGCCCGGGAGACCCGGATCGAGCCCCGGCTGCTGGCCGCGCGGCCCGGCTGATCCGGGTGCCTGCCCGGCGCCGGCGGCGAACCGCGTAAGCTGGCTCGTCGTGAGTCTCACCATCGGCATCGTCGGCCTGCCCAACGTGGGCAAGAGCACCCTGTTCAACGCGCTGACCAAGAACGACGTGCTCGCCGCGAACTACCCGTTCGCCACCATCGAGCCGAACGTCGGCGTGGTCGGGCTCCCCGACGAGCGGCTGGCCAAGCTCGCCGAGATCTTCTCCTCGCAGAAGGTGCTGCCGGCGCCGGTCTCGTTCGTCGACATCGCCGGCCTGGTCCGGGGCGCCTCCAAGGGGCAGGGCCGGGGCAACGCGTTCCTGGCCAACATCCGCGACGCCTCGGCGATCTGCCAGGTGGTGCGCGCCTTCTCCGACCCGAACGTGGTGCACGTCGACGGCAAGGTCTCGCCGGCCGACGACATCGAGACGATCAACACCGAGCTGATCCTGGCCGACCTCCAGACCCTGGAGAAGGCGCTGCCCCGGCTGGAGAAGGAGGCCAAGCTCCGCAAGGACCGGGCCGCCGCCGTCGAGGCCGCCAAGAAGGCCGTCGAGGTCCTGGACAACGGCACCACCCTGTACGCGGGCGCGGCCGCTGCCAAGATCGAGCTGGAGCACCTGCGCGAGCTGCACCTGCTCACCACCAAGCCCTTCCTCTACGTGTTCAACGTCGACGAGGCCGAGCTGGGCAACGCCGAGTTCCTCGACGAGCTGCGCGCCCTGGTGGCGCCGGCCGAGGCGGTCTTCATGGACGCCAAGATCGAGTCGGAGCTGGTGGACCTGCCCGAGGAGGAGGCCCGCGAGCTGCTGGAGTCGATCGGGCAGTCCGAGCCGGGCCTGGACCAGCTCGTCCGGGTCGGTTTCCGCACGCTCGGGCTCCAGACGTACCTGACGGCCGGCCCCAAGGAGGCACGGGCCTGGACCGTCCCGGTCGGCGCGACCGCGCCGGAGGCCGCCGGGGTCATCCACAGCGATTTCCAGCGCGGCTTCATCAAGGCCGAGGTGGTCTCCTACGCCGACCTGGTCGAGGCCGGATCGATGGCCGCGGCGAAGGCCGCCGGCAAGGTGCGGATCGAGGGCAAGGAGTACGTCATGCAGGACGGCGACGTGGTGGAGTTCCGCTTCAACGTCTGAATCCGGGCCGGTCCGCCCACGGCGGTCGGGTCGGTCGGCAGCCGGCCCGGGCTAGTGCGCCGGGGAGGGGCGCTCGGGGGGACGGCCGGCGGCGTGGCGCGCGTCGGCGAGGGCGACGGCGAGCAGGATGAGTCCGGCGACGACCGAAGAGACCAGCGGCGGCGCGAAGTTCAGCGGGATGGCGGCGACCGCCAGGGCGACGATGGCGGCGACGCGCCGGCGTGAGAGCCGGTTGAACACGATGCGTTCCAGGCGGATGCGACCGTAGAGGAAGAGCGCCGGACCGCCGAGGGTCGCCACGAGCCAGGCGGGCTCGGGCAGGCCGCCCGGGTGTCTCAGCAGGGCCTCGAAGCCGACGGCGGTGGCCACGATGCCGAGCACCATGAGGACGTGGGCGGTGCCGGTGGCGCGGCCGGCCGCGTCCCGGTCCCCCGCGGTGGCGAGGGCTTCGGCGAGGACCTGCCCGGAGCGGTAGAAGTAGATGCGCCAGAGCAGCACCGTCGACAGGAACGCCACCACCAGCAGTGCGGAGGTGGCCGGGGTGATCCGCTGACTGGTGAAGGTGGTGCCGACGGCGAGCACCGTTTCCCCGAGGGCGATCATCAGGAACTGCTGGTAGCGCTCGGGCAGGTGGTGCTTGCTGTCGGTGGCCCAGGCGCTGACCGGCGGTTCGGTCGTCCCCGGCACCGGCCAGCGCAGCTGTGCGGAGACCATGTCCACGGTCACCGCGACCCCCCACAGGGCGGCCCGGGCAGCGCCACCGACCACGGCGCCGGCGAGGAAGATCACCGCCGAGATCACGCGCCAGGGCAGCGACCGGAGGTACAGCTGCCGCAGGGGGTGCCCGCGCAGCGCGGGCATCAGGATGAGCGGCCGGCCCAACTGCAGGATCACGTACGGCAGCACGAACGCCAATCCGCGACCGATGAACGCGGACGGCAGCGACGACGACATGACCAGCAACCCGAAGGCACTGGCCAGCACGATGTACTGGATCTTGCGACGGCGGGGGTCGAACCAGCTGGTGATGTGCGCGGTGGTGATCCACAACCAGATCAGCGGTAGCGCCAGCACGAGCAGGTAGGCCATCGCGCGCCACCGGACGACGATGTCGTCGCTGATGATGTCCCGGGCGACCCGGTTGACCACCCCGGCCAGGGCGAACACCAACACCAGGTCGACGAACAGTTCCAGGAAGTTGGCCTGCCGCACGTCCTCGCGACGTTGCAGCAGGTCCTCGCCCCGTCCACCGCCTTCCCGGCCCGCCATACCGCTCATCCTCGCCCGGTCCCACCCCGGCGCACGGAGGGTTGAACGTCGTCCACCCGGAGGGAAGCCGACCCGAACGGCGTAGATCTTCCTTGTCAGTGTTGTACCAAGATCGTCCCGGTGGGTGGGGGCGGTGCGCGCCTAGAGCGTGATCCAGTAGCGCCGCGCCGGGCCCAGTTCGGTGTCCCGGATGTCCGCCAGGACACCGCCGCCGCGCTCGATCGTCCGCGCCGAGGCGATGTTGTCCGCCGCGCAGGTGACCAGTACGCGGTCCAGCCCGAGCGCCCGCGCCTCGTCGAGCATCCGGCCGAGCGCCCAGGTGGCGAGGCCGCGCCGGCGGGCGGACGGCCGGATGCCGTACCCGATGTGGCCGCCGACCCGCAGCAGGAAGTCGTCGAGCCGGTGCCGCAGCGCGATCCCGCCGAGCACCTGCCCGCCCGCCACGATCCACCGGTACGTGCACGGCACCCGGTCCGGGTCCGCCGGCCCCGTCGGGTCCGACTCGTCCGCGAGCCGGGTCACCCAGGCCGCGAACCCGGCCGGCGAGCGGACCTCGTCGGCGGGCAACAGCCCGAAACCGTCCTCGTGGCGGCCGGGGCCCCACTCGTCGTGCGCCGCCAGCCAGGCGTCGTGCAGCCGGACGGTGGGCGCGATCAGTTCGGGCATGACGCGACGATAGCCGTGTGCCGCCCCAGCTGCGGGATCGGCGACGTCAGCCGCCGGGGCACCGGGTGTCGCCGCCGCTGTGTTCCTGACAGTGGCCGGGCGGGGTCGGGGGCGGTGGTGCCGGCCGGAGGTCGCGGTAGGCGAAGGCGGCGACCGGCAGGCCGGGAATCGCGAGCGCGAGGGCCAGCACCAGGAGGACGATCGCGGTACGGGCGAGCCGCAGCCGGTACGCCACGAGCGCGATGATCGCCGGCCCGCAGACCGCCACCAGGGCCAGGACCAGCATCGCCGCTGCGCCCTGACGCCGGAGCGCGGCCGTTCCGGGACCCGGGCCGGAGTAGCTGTCGGCCCACTGTCGCATCCCGACGCTGAACACCCACCAGGCCACCGCGAGCAGTCCGAGCACCCAGGCCAGGACCAGGAACCCGACGACCGGCCCGCCGCGGCGGGCCGGTCACGGTCGACGACGTCATACCGGCGAGCCTGGCCCGAGGTGGGCCGGTCCCGCATGAGCCGGCGTACTCAGTCGGTCATGTCCCGGCGGTGGCGGATCCGGCGAGCAGGTGCAGGGCGTCCCGGCAGCGGAGCAGCCGTGCGCCGATCTCGTCGAACATCGCCGGGTCGGTGCGGCCGCCGTCGCGCCACATGGCCCGCAGCGCGGCCTGGCTGAGCGCCAGCTGGGTGGCCGCCCCCTCGACCATGTTGACGTACTCGTCCCGGTGCGCGGTCGGCACCGACCGGACGGCCGCCCGCGCCGCCTGGAGCGCGGCGCCGGGCCGGGCGAAGAGCGCCTCGGCCTCCGCTTCGGCCGGGCCCGCGCCGATCCCGGCCAGTACGTGCTCCAACTCGACCGCCGCGACGGTCATCCGGCCGATCGCCGCCAGTGTCTCCTCGCCCACCTTCACCACGCCCCGACCTTAACCGGCGGGCCCGCGCCGATCCTTGACGCGCCGCGTACCTGCGAACCGGTCAGGACAAGATTGCGACGCCCGGGGCGGCTTCCGCGCTGCCGGGCGTGTCCCGGCGTGCGGGAGGCACCGCGGAGAGCGACATGTCTCTGGGACATGTTCATGTCTGAGCGACATGTCGCACTGAGGTAGGTGAATCGGGAAGCGCCGCAGGCTCAGCCACCTGCGGATGCCCGCGGGTGCCGTCAGCCGGCGCGGAGGGCGTCCTCGACGCCGGTCTCGTGGCGGCCGAGATGGACGGGATCACGGCCGGAGAGCACGTCGACCGCCGCCTTCACGCAGGCGCCGTACTCGCGGGTGGAGCTGATCCGCCAGCGTTCGGCGTACCGCTTGGCCGTGTCGTCGCCCACCCCGTTCGCGTCGATGCCGAGGTGCCGGCAGAGCGACACGGCGCGGGGCAGGTGGAACGACTGGGTCACCACGATCGCCCGGTCCACCCCGAAGATGCGCTTCGCCCGGGCGCACGAGTCGTACGTGTCGAACCCGGCGTGGTCGAGCACCACCTTCCGGGCCGGCACCCCCCGGTCGACCAGCCAGCGCCGCATCGCGTCGGGCTCGTTGTAGTCGGCGTTCATGTTGTCGCCGGACACCAGGATCGCCCGGACCTTGCCGGCGTCGAACAGCCGCCGGGCGATCTCCAGGCGGCCGGCGAGAAAGGGGGAGGGGGTTCCGTCGGCGCTCACCTTCGTGCCCAGGACCAGGGCGACCGGCGCCGCCGGCACGTCGGCCTCGGCGAAGACGTGCCCGTCCGCGCCGCCGCGGATCCACGCCGCGCTGCCCGCCACCCCGCCCGCCAGCAGCAGCGCACCGACGGCGGCCACGAGAAGCACCCGGCGCACCAGCCGCCGGTGCGTTTCGCACCACCGCTTGACCATCATGCATCGCCCCGGCATGCGGAGGATTATCCCCACCCGGCGCGCGACCAGTCCGGCCGCGCCGCGCCGTCGGATCCGGGATCGGCGGCTGCCCTCAGCTCGCCCGGGCAACGACGATCAGCTCACCGTCGTCGCTCGCGCCGACCGGCTCGCCGGCCCAGCCGCCGTAGCTCCGCTCGACGGTGAAACCGGCGGTGGTGAGGGCGGCCCGCAGCTCCGGACCGGTACGGAAGCGCAATGCGCCGGGGCTGTGCAGCTCCTCGCCGTCGGGGAGGACGTAATGGTGGCGGAAACGGACCAGGCTGTCGCGTACCTCGGTCAGCTCGGTCCAGGCGTCCACGGTGGTGCCGTCGGGCAGGACGAGCCGGCGCCGGGAGTCGGTCGGGTTCCAGCGTTCCCATCGGCGGGCCGCCGGGTCGCGGGAGTCGAACGCCAGCCGGCCCCCGTCGACCAGGGCCCGGCGCAGGTCGGCGAGGGTACGTCCCCACTCGGTGTCGTCCCGGATCTCCTGCGCCACGTGGCTCGTCAGCAGGGCCAGGTCGAACGCGGCGTCGGGCAGGTCCGCGGCCGTGCCCTCGATCCAGGTCACCCGCCCGGCGCCGGGCTTGGCGCGGGCCGCGTCGAGGGCCGCCCGGGCCGGCTCGACCCCGGTGACGGGGTGGCCGGCGGCGGCCAGTGCCAGGGTGAGCCGTCCGGTGCCGCAGCCCAGGTCGACGACGCGGGCCCCGGGGGTCTCCGCCGCGAGCCGGAGGAAGAACTCGTCGTCCCGCCCCCACGGGTTCTCCACGTCGTAGATCGCCGCCAGCCGGTCGTCCATCAGGAGATGTGGTGGAGGATCACGTTGTGCACGTGGTGGCTCTTCTGCGCGCCCCGGAACTCGACCTCGTAGGTGTGCGCGCCGACGTGGATGGCGATCGCGCCGGTGGAGAAGAACGACCCGCCCCAGGACTTGTTGCTCACCACGCTCACGCTGGTGATCTTCGAGTACGGGATGCTGGTGATGGCGTACTTCTTGCCGACGAAGGAGCGGTCCTGGATGATCACCCGCCGGTCGGTCAGGCCGATGAACCCGGTGCCGGCGCCGATCGCGTCGTAGACGGCGATGATCTGTTCACCGGCCAGCAGGCCACTCTGGATCTGCTGGAACTGTTCCCTGCGGTCGTACGTCGGATCGGCCATGCGTCCGACGGTAGGCGGGCCGCGCCAGCCGGGTCAGGGCTCGGTGACCGCGCGGACGGCGTCTTCGATGCGGGCGGCCAGCAGGACCTCACCCTCGGTGAGCGGCTCGCCGTCGCCGTGGCCCACCTTGATCTGCGTACGGTCGGCGCGGCGGCTGATCTCGGGCCGCAGCCGCAGCGCGTCCGCGACCACCGCGACCCGTTCGGTCAGCGCGGCGTGCTGGGTGTCGTCCAGGACGAGGGTGCGGCGGATCTGCTCACCCTCGCGGGTCCACCCGGACAGCAGGGCGAGGGCGTCGCTGAGATAGTCGTGCTTCGACCTGCTGTTGAACAGCACACGCATCACCGCACCTCCCAGGCGTCGTTGCCGGCTTGTGGCCAAATCGTCGCCATCCCGTGTCCTCGTCGACGCCCTCTAGTCTGTCGCCGCGCGGATGGTGTGTCCACGCCCACACTTCCGTGTTCTGTTGGCCTGACGGCGGCCTCCGGTACCCAAACCGCCGATTGATCTGGCACGCTGGACGGCCGTGCGGACCGAACGGGCTAGCGGTAACGGGCAGGCGGAGCGGCGGGAACCGAAGGTGGTCGTCGGGGCGGCGATCATCGCGGACGGCAGGGTGCTGGCCTGCGCCCGCTCCGCGCCCCCGGAGGTGGCCGGGCGCTGGGAGTTTCCCGGTGGCAAGGTCGAGCCGGGCGAGGGCGAGATCGAGGCGCTGATCCGCGAGTGCGCCGAGGAGCTCGACGTACGCGTGGAGATCGGCGCGCGGGTCGGCCGCGACGTGCGGATGGCGCACGGCCGTTCCGTCCTCCGGGTGTACGTGGCCCGCCTCCTCCATGGTGACCAACCGAAGGCCCTCGAGCACTCCGAGCTGCGCTGGCTCTCCGCCGCCGAGCTGGACAGCGTGCCCTGGCTCCCCGCCGACGCGCCGGTCGTCGCCGCGCTGCGTCCCCTGCTCGCCAACGGCTGAGCGGCGGAAGCGACACGGGGGCGGAAACGGGACGGGGGCCGGCGGCATCCGCCGCGGCCCCCGTCGTCGTGTCGTCCGTTGCTCAGTGCTTCGGTTCGTCCTGCTGCGGGTGAGCGAAGTTGAGGTGCTCGGCCGGCAGCGGGAACGTCACGTCGTCGCCGAACGGCGACGGCGCGGCGGCCCGGTCGAAGGTCAGCTCGGTCAGCGGCAGCTTGCCGTTGACGTCGACCGCCGGGGCGGTCGGGTGCGGCACCTCCCGGTGCCAGTTGACGCCCTGCTGCGCCTGCCTCTCGGCCACGGCGTCGTGCGAGCCGCCGGCGTGCGAGTGCACCCCGTGGACGGCGCTGGCGGTCGCGGCGCCGCTGGAGTGCCCGCTGGTCACGCTGGTCTGAGGCACCTGACCCCTCCGGAAGATCTTGCTACCAAGCCACACAAGGGGATCGTACCTGCGGTCGACGACCCGCTCCTTCATGGGGATGATCCCGTTGTCGGTGATCTTGATGTGCTCGGGGCAGACCTCGGTGCAGCACTTGGTGATGTTGCAGAAGCCGAGGCCCATCTCGGCCTGTGCGTACTCCTTGCGGTCGGTCTTGGCGTCGAGCGGGTGCATGTCCAGCTCGGCGGCCCGGATGAAGAACCGGGGACCGGAGAACGCCGGCTTGTTCTCCTCGTGGTCGCGGATCACGTGGCAGACGTTCTGGCACAGGTAGCACTCGATGCACTTGCGGAACTCCTGCGAGCGCTCGACGTCCACCTGCTGCATGCGGTACTCGCCGGGGGCCAGGTCGGCCGGCGGCGCGAACGCGGGCGTCTCCCGGGCCTTCTCGTAGTTGAACGAGACGTCGGTGACCAGGTCCCGGATGACCGGGAAGGTGCGCAGCGGGGTGACCGTGACGGTCTCGGTCTCCTCGAACGTGGACATCCGCGTCATGCAGCTCAGCCGCGGCTTGCCGTTGATCTCCATGGAGCAGGAGCCGCACTTGCCGGCCTTGCAGTTCCACCGGCACGCCAGGTCCGGCGCGTCGGTGGCCTGGAGCCGGTGGATCACGTCGAGGACCACCTCGCCCTCGTTGACCTCGACCGTGTAGTCCTGGAGGTCACCGCCGGTCTCGTCGCCCCGCCAGATGCGGAACTGTCGTTTGGTCCCCATCAGTTGCCCGCCTCCTCAGCGAGGGCGTCGAACTCGGCGAGTTCCTCGTCGGTCAGGTACTTGGCCAGCTCGGCCCGGTCGAAGAGCTGGATCAGCTCCGGGCGCATCTTCGGCAGCGGCTTCTGGGTCAGCCGGACCGCGTCGCCGTCCAGCGAGCAGACCAGGTTCACCCGACGCCACTTCGGGTCCATGGACGGGTGGTCCTCGCGGGTGTGCCCGCCGCGCGACTCCTGCCGCTCCAGCGCCGCCTTCGCCGTGCACTCGGAGACCACCAGCATGTTGCGCAGGTCCAGGGCCAGGTGCCAGCCCGGGTTGTAGCGCCGGCCGCCGGCCGCGCTCACCTTGGCCACCCGCTCGCGCAGCTCGGCCAGCCGGGCCAGCGCGTCGACCAGCTCGCCCTCCCGGCGGATGATCCCGACCAGATCGCCCATCACCGCCTGGAGGTCCTGCTGCAGGGTGTACGGGCTCTCCCCGGTGTCCCGCTGCAACGGCGCCAGCGCCGTCTCCACCGCGGCCTCCACCGCCGCCACCGACACCTTCGGGCGCGCGGTGAGCTGGTCGGCGTACGTGGCGGCGTGGCCGCCCGCCCGCTTGCCGAAGACCAGCAGGTCGGACAGGGAGTTGCCGCCGAGCCGGTTGGAGCCGTGCATGCCGCCGGAGACCTCACCGGCCGCGAACAGCCCCTGCACGGTGCCGTACGCGGCCCCCGAGTCCGGGTCCACCTCGACGCCGCCCATCACGTAGTGGCAGGTCGGGCCGACCTCCATCGGCTCCTTCGTGATGTCGACGTCGGCCAGCTCCTTGAACTGGTGGTACATCGACGGCAGGCGGCGGCGGATCTCCTCGGCCGGCAGCCGGGAGGCGATGTCCAGGAAGACGCCGCCGGCCGGCGTACCGCGGCCCGCCTTGACCTCGCTGTTGATCGCGCGGGCGACCTCGTCGCGGGGGAGCAGCTCGGGCGGGCGCCGGTTGTTGTCCGGGTCCTTGTACCAGCGGTCCGCCTCCGCCTCGTTGTCCGCGTACTGCTTGCGGAAGACGTCCGGCACGTAGTCGAACATGAACCGCTTGCCCTCGGAGTTCTTCAGCACCCCGCCGTCACCGCGGACCGACTCGGTGACCAGGATGCCCTTGACCGAGGGCGGCCAGACCATGCCGGTGGGGTGGAACTGGAGGAACTCCATGTTGATCAGCGTCGCCCCGGCGCGCAGCGCCAGCGCGTGACCGTCCCCGGTGTACTCCCAGGAGTTCGAGGTGACCTTGTAGGAGCGACCGACGCCGCCGGTCGCCAGGACCACGGCCGGGGCCTCGAAGAGGATGAACTCACCGGACTCGCGGTAGTAGCCGAACGCCCCGGCGACCCGGTCGCCGTCGAGCAGCAGCTCGGTGATGGTGGTCTCGGCGAAGACCCTGATCCGGGCCTCGTAGTCGCCGTGCTCCCGCTTGTCCTCCTGCTGGAGGGAGACGATCTTCTGCTGGAGGGTACGGATCAGCTCCAGGCCCGTCCGGTCGCCCACGTGCGCCAGCCGGGGGTACTCGTGGCCGCCGAAGTTGCGCTGGGAGATCTTCCCGTCCTTGGTGCGGTCGAAGAGCGCACCGTACGTCTCCAGCTCCCAGATCCGCTGCGGCGACTCCTTCGCGTGCAGCTCGGCCATCCGGAAGTTGTTGAGGAACTTGCCGCCGCGCATGGTGTCGCGGAAGTGGACCTGCCAGTTGTCGCGGGGGTTCACGTTGCCCATGGCCGCGGCGGCGCCGCCCTCGGCCATCACCGTGTGTGCCTTGCCGAAGAGCGACTTGGAGATGATCGCCGTCTTCTTGCCGGCCAGCCGGGCCTCGATCGCCGCTCGCAGGCCGGCGCCGCCGGCCCCGATCACGACGACGTCGTAGTGGTGTCGTTCGATTCGCGTCTCAGTCATGTCCCGGGCCTTCAGTTGATGAACCGCAGGTCGTGGAACCACCCGGCCGCGATCGCCATCACGTAGAAGTCGGTGAGCGCGAGGGTGCCGAGGGTGATCCAGGCGAGCTGCATGTGCCGCACGTTCAGCCAGGACACGCCGGTCCAGGCCCGGTAGCGCAGCGGGTGCTTGGAGAAGTGCTTGAGGCGGCCGCCGATGATGTGCCGGCAGGAGTGGCAGGAGATGGTGTACGCCCAGAGCATCACCACGTTGCCGATCAGGATCAGGTTGCCGAGGCCGAAGCCGAAGCCCTTCGGGGAGTGGAAGGCGTAGATCGCGTCCCACGTGTTGATCAGCGAGATGATCGCGGCGGCGTAGAAGAAGTAGCGGTGCAGGTTCTGCCCGAGCAGCGGGAACCGGGTCTCACCGCTGTACGCCTGGTGCCCGTCCGGCACCGCGCAGGCCGGCGGCGACAGCCAGAACGACCGGTAGTACGCCTTGCGGTAGTAGTAGCAGGTCAGCCGGAACAGCAGCAGGAACGGCAGGGTCAGCGCCGCGTCCGGGATGATCCACCAGCCGGGCAGGAAGCTGCCGAAGTGCGAGGCACCCTCGACGCACCGGTTCGTCACGCAGGGGGAGTAGAACGGCGTCAGGTAGTGGTACTGGTCCACCCAGTACCACTTGTGCATGAAGACCCGGACCGTCGCGTAGATGACCCAGGCGCTGAGCCCGACGACGGTGATCAGTGGGGCGAACCACCAGCGGTCCGTGCGCAACGTCTTCGCCGCTATCGCGGCGCGTGCCCGCGCCCCTCGCGGCCTCGTTGCCGTTGATGTCATTCGAGTCGTCTCCCTGACGGCGCCCTCGCGGGGGCGGCGGATCAGCTTCCTTACCGGTCAGCGGACCGGCGAGACCGCGTCCACTGCCACGTCTTGCGCACGCATGCGACCACGCCGGCGAACCGGCGTAGCTAAATCACACACGTTACGCCGATCTTCGCGGCCCGGCCGCGCAACGCAGTGTCCCGTGTGTCCGGGACGTTGGAAAGACCCGAGCCATGATCAATATTTGGCGGCGGTGTTCAGCCGGACGCGCCGCCGGTGAAGTTCCACGAGGTCAGCCGTAGCGCCGGGCCCTCCCACCAGACGCCGTCGAGCCGGTCCGGTTGGCGCACCGGGGTCCGGCCCAGGCCGAGCACCTGATCCGGCCCCAGCGCGCGGGGGTAGGACTCGGTGAACCGGAAGTCGCGCACGGCGCGGGTCGGCACACCCTCCTCGACCAACCAGACCCCGTTGCGGGTCAGGCCGGTGATGACCAGGCGCTTCGGGTCGAGCACCCGGGTGTACCAGAAGTCGCTGACCAGGAGCCCGCGGGTCATCCCGGCGACCAGCGCCGCGGTGTCCGGGTCGGCCACCGCGCCGGTCACCCCGCCGCTCACCTGCTCGGCCACCGTGCCGGCCGCGCCGTCGGCGGGCACGTCCGGCCCGCCGTCGGCGGGCAGCAGGCGGAGGTTGCGCGGGATCGGGCCGAAGGTCGACCCGCCGACCATCCCGTGCCCGGTCGACCCCGTGCCCGCCTCCGCGCCGCTGCGCCGATCGTGCGCCACCCCGCGGGTGGTGCCGCCCTCGACCAGGGGCAACGCACGGCGTGGCGTGCCCTCCAGGTCGTACGGCAGCCCGGAGGCGTGCAGCGGATCGTCCACCAGGGTCACCGCCGGATCGAACTGGGCGGCGCCGGGCTCGGCGAAGGACTGCCGTTCGGCGTACCGCTTGCCGTTGAAGCCGTACCAGGCCAGGTTCTGCAGCAGGTCGGTGACTGCGGCCGGTTCGAGCACCACCTCGTAGCGGCCCGGCGGCAGCTCCACCGGGTCGGCGGCGGCCCGTGCCTTCGCCGCGGCCCGGGCGCCGAGCGCCGCACCGTCGATGGCGGCGAGCCGGTCCGCGCAGAGCCGGGCCACCCCGTCGGAGCCGCCGGTGCGGGCGATGCCGTCCATCGCCGCCTCGGCCGTCCGCCCCACCGCCGAGTGTCCGGCCGAGTTGGCGAACGCCCCCGACCGGTACGCCGTCCGGCAGTAGCCGGCCGCCTCCAGCCCGCCCACCGCGTCCACGAAGGCGCGGACCCGGTCGGCCCGCTCGTCCGGCGAGGCGTCCGCGGTGGCCTCGTCGAAGAAGCCTGCCGACGGGATCGGCGCCGGCGGGGTGAGCCCCG
>NZ_JBSGJR010000116.1:0-14050 GCF_053605645.1 Micromonospora sp. NPDC003776 | reverse complement strand
GGGGTACGGCTCCGCCGACGCCCCGGTGGGCGTGGTGGCGGCCGGGGAGCGCTGGCCGGACGGCTCGCTGCGGCCCTGCGTGGAGGACCAGTTGGGGGCGGCCTGCGTGCTGGACGCCCTCTCCGGCGTACCGGGTGGGCTCTCGGTGGAGGCGGCGATGGCGCTGGCCGCGCTGGCCAGCACGCCGGACGTGCCGGCCGCGGTACGGGGCTGCGTCTCGGGGCGCGAGCTGACCGAGGGCGGCTTCGCCGAGGACGTGGCGGTCGCCGTCCAGGTCGGCGTCTCCACCGTGGTGCCGGTGCTCCGCCAGGGCTACTTCGCCGCCGCCTGACTCCTGGCCGCCCCGAATCGGCCAGCCGCCGATCCGCCGGCCGGCGGTCCATCTCGCGGAAGCCTGGAAAGCCCAGTGCCCGCCCGGTGGGACCGGGCGGGCACTGTCAGATTCGTGCGGGACGTCGAGCCCCGCAGCGGTCAGTCGTCCAACCAGTCGAGCCGGCGGCCGCCGCGCTCCTGCGCGCCGTCGGCCCGGCCCCGGCCGGCCTGGGCGGGGCCGCCGCCCTGGTCGTAGCCCCGGTTGTCGTAGCCGCCCTGGTCGTAACCCCCGCCCCGCTGCTGCGGGGGCTCCTGGCCGTAGCCGCCCTGCTGGCCGTAGCCGCCCTGCGTGCCCTGGCCGTAACCGTCGTTGCCGCCGTAGCCGCCGCGCTGGTCGTAACCGTCGTAGCCGCCGGCCGGGCCGCTCTCGTAGCCGCCACGCCCCGGGCCGTTGTCGTAGCCACCCTGGGCGCCGTAGCCACCGCCCGACCCGTAGCCGTTGTCCGGCTCCGGGCCGCGGCCGTAGTGGCCCTGGTCCTGCTGGCCGTAGCCCGGCCCCTGGTCCGGCTGGTAGGTGCTGGTCGGGTACGGGTCGGCCGGCGGGGCGTACTGCGTGCTGTCGCCGGTGTAGCGGCCGGTCGGCTCGTCGTACCGGTCGCCGCCGTAGCCGCCGCCCTGGGCGGGCGCCGCGTAGCCGCCGGCCCCGGCGCCGTAGTCCCGGCCCTGGTAGCCGCCGCCCGAGGACGGGGCGTTGCCGTACCCGCCACCCGCGTTGCCGTAGCCCCCGCCCGAGGAGGGGGCGTTGCCGTAGCCCCCGCCCGAGGAGGGGGCGTTGCCGTAGCCGTTGTTGCCGTAGCCGCCCTGGGCGGGCTCGTCGCCGTAGCCGTTGCCGGCCCAGCCGCCCTGCCCGCCGCCGTAGCCGGGGGCCGGCGCGCCGTACGGGTCCGGCGGGACGTCGTCCACAACCGGGCGGTGCATCATGGTCGGCGCGTCGCTCAGCGAGCTGCTGCCGACCATCGTCGGCGCCGCCCCGGCGCCCATCCCGTTCACCACCCGGGTCTGGTCGTCGGTGCCCCGGTAGCCGCCCCGGGCGACCGGCACAGCGCCCGCCGCGGCCCCGCCGGGGCCGCCCCCGTCGGCGTCCTCGCCCTCGTTCTTGCGGCGCATGTAGAGCAGCACGATGGTGCCGACGCCCACGGCCACGAAGAGGCCGCCGAGCAGGATCAGCAGCCAGGAACCGAAGCTGCCGGAGTCCTCGTTGGCGGCCGGCCGCTGGGCGGCGGGCTGCTCGGTGGCGGGCTCGTCGGTCGCCTCCTCGGTCGCCTCGTCGGTCGGCAGGGCCTCCTCGGTGGCCGACGGCGTGGCGCTCGGGGTGGCCTTGACCTCCAGCGGCACGCCGATCCGCAGGCCGGTCACCGCCTGGCCCGCCTGGGCCTGGATCGACTTGGTGCCGATGGTGCCGTCCTTGTTGGCCCCCAGGTCGAGCAGGCCCGGCGCGATCGGGTCGGAGGTCGAACCGGTGAAGCGGAAGTTGCCGCTGCTGTCGGTGGTGGTCTGGCGCTGCTTGCCCTGGCTGTCCCGGAGCATCACGGGGACGCCGGCCAGCGGCTCGCCGTTCGCCGCGATGACCGCCTTGCCGGAGACCGACTTCACGGACTGCACCTGCGGTGCTTCCTTGGCGACGAGGGTGACGCTGACGCTCCCCGTCTCTTCCTGCTTGTTCGGTCCGTTGGAGTCGGTCGCCTTGACGGTGATCGTCGCGGATCCGTTCGGCGCATCGCCTGCCGCCCGGAACGTGGCGTCGAAGGTGCCGCTCTGGTTGACGCGGCCGCGCGAGCAGCCGTCCACGCACGAGAGCTTCGGGTTGCTCGACGTGACCGACACGTCAGCGGACGAGAGCGGATCCGTAAAGGTGAGGCTGTAGCTCACCTTGACCGTGCCACCCGCCTCGACCGAGTTCGGCGAAGCCGAGACGTTCGAGACGTTGGGGGCCGCCAGAGCCGGTGTGGCGGGGACGGTGAGCAGCGCGCCGAACACCAGCGCCACGACCACACCGGCCCGCTGCTTCCAGGCACGTCGGTGTGTTGACACGTCCACCGCCTTCCGGGTCTGATCTCCTGGCCGGCGGGCCGCCGGGCCAAGGTTGATCACTCACGGTACGAATACGCCGTCGGCAACTATGCCTTGTCTGACCGGATCATCTCTACCCAGGGCCGGTCACCACCGTGGCGTCGTCGAGTCGTATCGTCCCGTCGTGTCCTCTCCGCACAGAAATTCCGCCGCGGTCGCGGCCGCGTTGACGGCGCTGGATGAGGGGCGTACGCCCGAACGGCCGGTGTTCCGGGAGGCGGTCCGGACCCTCTTGGCCGCCCTCGCGGAGCGCGCCCCCGGCCGATCGGTGGAGGTGCGGGTTCCACCCTACGGTGCGGTGCAGTGCGTGGCGGGGCCGCGACACACCCGCGGTACGCCGCCGAATGTGGTGGAAATGGACCCGGCGACCTGGCTGGAGCTGGCCACCGGCCGGCTCGGCTGGGCGGACGCCGTCACCGAGGGTCGCGTACGGGTCAGCGGGATCCGTGCCGACCTCTCCGCGCATCTCCCCCTCTAGCTGGCCGTCCCGCCGGCTGGGGGCATCACTTTACGTCAGACAATCGTGACTGTCGGTGTCGGCTCGGATTCGCGTACACTGTCAGGTGACCACGGTCCCGGCCGACCACGCGGAGCTTGCCCCCCGACTCCGCCAGGCCAGTCCAGCAGAGGGAGCGGCAGGTGCCCCGAGGCGATGGCCGGCTGAGCCACGACCTTGACCCCCAACGACCCGGCCCGCAGGACGCGTGTGGCGTCTTCGGCGTCTGGGCCCCCGGGGAAGAGGTCGCCAACCTCACCTACTTCGGGCTCTACGCCCTCCAGCACCGCGGCCAGGAGGCCGCGGGCATCGCGGTGAGCGACGGCTCGGGCGTGGTGGTCTACAAGGATCTCGGCCTGGTCGCCCAGGTCTTCGACGAGCCGACTCTGGCCAGCCTGCGCGGGCACGTCGCGATCGGGCACGCGCGCTACTCGACCACGGGCGGCTCGACCTGGGAAAACGCCCAGCCGACGATCCGCGCGACCACGGCCGGCACCACCATCGCGCTGGCCCACAACGGCAACCTGGTCAACACCGCCGAGCTCCAGCGCGAGGTGGCCGAGCGGGGGATCGACCCGGACGGCTCGACCAACGACACGTCGCTGGTGACCATGCTGCTCGCCAGCCGCCCCGACCTGTCGGTCGAGGCGGCCGCGCTGGAGGTGCTGCCCCAGCTGCGCGGGGCGTTCAGCTTCGTCTTCATGGACGAGTCGACCCTCTACGCCGCCCGCGACCCGCACGGCGTACGCCCGCTGGTGCTCGGCCGCCTGGAGCGCGGCTGGGTGGTGGCCAGCGAGACCGCCGCGCTGGACATCGTCGGCGCGAGCGTGGTGCGCGAGGTCGAGCCCGGCGAGTTGCTCGCCATCGACGAGGACGGGCTGCGCTCCACCCGGTTCGCCGCCCCGGAGCCGAAGGGCTGCCTCTTCGAGTACGTGTACATCGCCCGCCCGGACGCCACCATCGCGGGGCGGAATGTGCACGCGGCCCGGGTGCAGATCGGCCGCCAGCTGGCCAAGGAGCACCCGGTCGAGGCCGACCTGGTGATCCCGGTGCCCGAGTCCGGCACCCCCGCCGCCATCGGGTACGCCGAGGCCTCCGGCATCACCTACGGCGCGGGCCTGATGAAGAACCCGTACGTCGGGCGCACCTTCATCCAGCCGTCGCAGACCCTGCGCCAGCTCGGCATCCGGCTCAAGCTCAACCCGCTGCGGGAGAACGTCCGGGGCAAGCGCCTGGTGGTGGTGGACGACTCGATCGTCCGGGGCAACACCCAGCGGGCGATCGTGCGGATGCTGCGCGAGGCCGGTGCGCTGGAGGTGCACGTCCGGATCTCGTCCCCGCCGGTGAGCTGGCCCTGTTTCTACGGCATCGACTTCGCCACCCGGGCCGAGCTGCTGGCCAACGGGCTGGACAACGAAGGCATCCGGCGGTCGATCGGCGCCGACACGCTGGGTTACGTATCGCTTCCCGGTCTGATCGCCGCGGCCGAGCAGCCGAAAAGCCGGCTGTGCCGGGCGTGCTTCGACGGGGAATACCCGATCGACCTGCCGGCCGGGAACCTGATCGGCAAGCACGTGCTCGAAGGAGTGGGCCGCCGGGTCGCCGTCGAGGCGGCGAGCGCCACCCCGGACACCCCAGCCGCACTCGCCACCCACCGCCCATAGCACCACCCGACGCGGGCGCGACCGCAACCGCGACCGCGAGAACCACAAAGGGGAGAACCGTGACGCACGTGTCCGAGCGCAGCGGCGCAGGAACCAGCCCGACGGGCGCCGGCGGCGACCGCCAGCCCTGGACGGCCGGCACCAGCCGTTCGACGCGCAAACGCTCGGTCTCGTACGCCGACGCCGGGGTGTCGATCGAGGCGGGCGACCGCGCGGTCGAGCTGCTGAAGTCCAAGGTCAAGCAGACCCGGCGCCCGGAGGTCATGGGCGACCTGGGCGGCTTCGCCGGCCTGTTCCGGCTGGACACCAAGAAGTACAAGAACCCGATCCTGGCCTCGTCGACCGACGGCGTCGGCACCAAGCTGGTGATCGCCCAGCAGCTCGACATCCACGACACGGTCGGCATCGACCTCGTCGCCATGGTCGTCGACGACCTCGTGGCCTGCGGCGCCGAGCCGCTCTTCCTGCTCGACTACATCGCCACCGGCGAGGTCGTCCCGGACAAGGTCGCCGAGATCGGCGCGGGCATCGCCGACGGCTGCCGGTACGCGGGCTGCGCCCTGCTCGGCGGTGAGACCGCGGAGCACCCGGGCGTGCTCCGCCCGGACGAGTACGACATCTCCGCGACCGGCGTCGGCGTGGTGGAGGAGAGCGAGATCCTCAGCCCGGAGCGGGTCGAGGTGGGCGACGTCGTGATCGCCATGCGCTCCTCCGGCCTGCACTCCAACGGCTACTCGCTGGTCCGGCACGTGCTGCTCGGGGTGGCCCGGATGCGGCTCGACGTGGTGATCGACGACTTCGGCCGGCAGCGGACCCTCGGCGAGGAGCTGCTCACCCCGACCAAGATCTACGCGCAGGACTGCCTCAAGCTGATCGCCGAGGCCGAGGTGCGGGCGCTGGCCCACGTCACCGGCGGTGGCATCCCGGGCAACCTGGTCCGGGTCCTGCCGGAGCACGTCGACGCGGTGGTCAACCGGTCGACCTGGAAGCCGCAGCCGATCTTCGACCTGATCCAGTCCAAGGGCCGGATCGAGGACCCGGAGATGGAGGCGACGTTCAACATGGGCGTCGGCATGTTCGCCATCGTCTCCGCCGAGGACGCCGACCGCGCGCTGGCCACCCTGACCGGCCGCGGCGTCGAAGCCTGGCAGGCCGGCGAGATCATCGAGGGCTCCGGCAACGTGCAGATGATCGGTCAGCACACCCGAGGGTGATCACGCTCCGGTGATCATCCGGCCACCTGATCGGGGGTTCACCCGAGTGGCCACCGCCGCCTAGCCTGAAGGGTCTGAGGCTAGGCGGGGGAGGGTTGATGGCTGCTCGTACGCATCCGGGGATGCGCGGGATCGCCGCGGTTCCCTCGTACGTGGTGATGCAGCCGACCACGCTCTGCAACCTCGACTGCGTCTACTGCTACCTGCCGATGCGGGCGGTGGACCGGCGGATGCCGGTCGCGGTCGCCGAGGCGGTGGCGGCGTCGGTGAACCCGTGGGCGGCCGCAGGGCGCTTCTCGGTGGTCTGGCACGGCGGGGAGCCCCTCGCGGCCGGCAGGGAGCACCTGGCCGCCCTGCTGGCCCCGTTCGGGCCGCAGGTGGAGCACCATGTCCAGACCAACGCCACGCTGATCGACGACGCCTGGTGCGCGTTCTTCGCCGAGCACGGCGTCCGGGTCAGCGTGAGCGTGGACGGGCCGCGGGAGCGCAACGCCGAGCGGGTCACCCGGGGTGGGCGGCCGGCGTACGACCGGATCCTGGCCGGGATCGCGGCGTTGCGCCGGCACGGCCTGCCCTTCTCGGCCCTGTCGGTGGTCTCCCGGCCGGAGCCGGGCCTCGCCACGGAGCTGTACGACTACTTCCTCGACCTCGGCTGCGACGTGCTCGGCGTCAACATCGAGGAGACGGAGGGGGTCAACACCCGGACCAACGCCCGGGACGCCGCGGCGGTGACGGGCTTCTGGGCGGAGCTGGTGGCCGCCTGGCGCCGGGACCCTCGGATCCACCTGCGCGAGGTGGAGTGGTCGCTGCGCTACGCCGGCGCCGTGCTGGACGGCACCGCGGACGACCTGCTGCCCCGCCGGTTGGATCCGATCCCCACCGTCGCCCAGGACGGCTCGGTGGTCGTGCTCTCTCCGGAGCTGGCCGGCTTCACCGACCCCCGGTACGGCGACTTCAGCAGCGGCAACGTGCTGGCCACCCCGCTGGCCGAGATCCTGGCCGGCGCCGGGCGTACGCCCTGGGTGGGCGAGTTCCTCAGCGGTGTCGAGGCGTGCCGGTCGTCGTGCCCCTACTTCGGGTTCTGCGGTGGTGGCCATGCGGCCAACCGCTACTTCGAGCTGGGGCGTTTCGACGGTACGGAGACCGAGCACTGCCGCAACAGCAAGATCCGTTTACTGGAGGGAGTGTTGGAGCATGCCCGAGACCATGAGTCACAGGCAGCCTGAGCGCGTCGGGGGAGCCGCCCCGGACCTGGTCGCGGACCGGGTGCGGGAAGCCGCCGTGGGGTTGACCGCACTGCTCCGGGAGGCGGAGGCCGCGCGACTGCTGCGGGCGGAGGTGTCGGGCGGCGACGGGGCCAGCGCCGTCTGCGCCTGGAACCACTTCGAGAACATCCCGACGTTCTACAACTGGAACAACCGGCCGCGTTGACGGTGCCGCACCGGGATCAGGGACCTGGCCGGGTGGACACGGCAGGTCCCTGATCGTCGGTTGGTACGCCGGCTTCCGCAGAGCACATGCGTGAGCACGCGGGGAGTCACCGCGTGCTCAGATGCGACCGGAGGTCAGCGGGTCGGACGCGCCCAGGAATCCGGGTCGTCGTCCGCGTGATCCTCATCATCGTCGTCGACATACTCTTTGTAGTCGTCGTCGAAGTTGTGCTCAGACTTACCAGCACCCGCCAACTCGCGCTGCAAGGCGGTGAGGTCGGTGTTCGGGGAGTGGTACTTCAACTCCCGCGCCACCTTCGTCTGCTTGGCCTTAGCACGGCCGCGCCCCATGGCTCGACCCCCTCGCACAGAATGCGGGGCAGCCCGAAGGCGGGCCCCGATGACGTCAGGCATCTCTCGTGGCTCTTACGGTACATGGGGATGCCATCGTTCGGCACCTCGGGTTACCGTCAGCCGGCCCTGCGCGTCGCAGTTATCCGGCCGTCACAAATTGTACCCGGTAAGGAGCGACACCCGGGGCCGGCCGTGACGCCGGGCAAACCGGGACGAAGCGTCCCATTTTCCAGCTTAACGCCGGGGCCCGTCGGGGTGCGGCCCGGGGCGGAGCAGAGGCCCCGCCCCGGGTGACGTTCAGCGCAGGTGGATCGTGCGCAGCCGGCCGACGTCGGCCATCCGCCGCTCGGCGAGCCGGTCGGCGGCCACCGCCGGCGGGACGCCCTCGTCGTCGGCGAGGCGGAGGATCTCGCGGGTGGTGTCGTAGATGCGGGTGGCGCGCAGCTTCGCCCGCTCGAAGTTGAAGCCCTCGATCTCGTCGGCGACCTGGATCACACCGCCGGCGTTCACCACGTAGTCGGGGGCGTAGAGGATGCCCCGGTCGGCGAGGACCTTCTCGATACCCGCGTGGGCGAGCTGGTTGTTCGCCGCGCCGGCGACCACCTTGGCGCGCAGCACCGGCACCGTGTCGTCGTTCAGCGCGCCGCCCAGCGCGCACGGGGCGTACACGTCGATGTCGGCGGCGACCAGGGCGGCGGTGTCGTCCACCAGCTCGACCTGCGGGTGGGTGGCGCGGACCCACTCCAGGGCCTTCGGGTTGACGTCGGTCGCCACCACCTCGGCGCCGTCCTCTAGGAGGTGGGCGGTCAGGTACTTGCCGACCTTGCCCAGGCCCGCCACGCCGACCCGGCGGCCGGAGAGGGTCGGGGCGCCCCAGACGTGCTCCGCGGCGGCCCGCATGCCCTGGAAGACGCCCCAGGCGGTCAGGATCGAGGAGTCCCCGGCGCCGCCGTGCTCGACGCTGCGTCCGGTGACGTACGACGTCTCCCGGGCGATCACGTCCATGTCCGCCACGTACGTGCCGACGTCGCAGGCGGTGTAGTAGCGCCCGGCGAGGGACTCGACGAAGCGGCCGTACGCGCGCAGCAGCGCCTCGCTCTTGATCTGCTCCGGGTCGCCCCAGATGACCGCCTTGCCGCCGCCGAGGTCGAGACCGGCCAGGGCGTTCTTGTACGCCATGCCCCGGGACAGGTCGAGCACGTCGGCGAGGGCCTCCTCCTCGCTGGCGTACGGGTAGAACCGGGTGCCGCCGAGCGCGGGGCCCAGCGCGGTCGAGTAGATCCCGATGATCGCCTTCAGCCCGGACTGCTTGTCCTGGCAGAAAACGACCTGTTCGTGACCCGTGGCTCCCGGGTCTTCATTGCTGGCGAAAACGCCCATGGCTGACTCCTGAGTCGGTGTGCGTCCTTGTGGGGCGCGGACCTGGTGACACGCCGGCGGGATGCTGCCGGTGCTGTTGAGCCTAATATCGGCCGGAGCCGTACTGTCGCGCACGTCACGCCACCCCGTCGCGGCGGCGGCGTGCGGGTCCCGTCTCGTGGGAGGATCGCGCCGTGCCGTCGCTCTTCGCTTCTTACCTGCGCGTGTACGAGCCGCTGACCGCCTTCGATCGGGAACGTCAATCGTTCTGGCGCCGGTACGTGAACGAGGGCCGAGCGATCGCCCCGCTCGAGGGTCCGGGGCGGCAGCGGACCGCGGTGATCGAGGCGCTCGGCGCGGGCTGGACCCGGCTGCCCGACCTGCCCGACGAGGCGTACGTCTTGGAGACCGACGACAGCCTGCTGGTCTGCCCCTGGAACCTGCGCGTCCGGGTCGCCGAGGCGGCGCTCAGCGCCCGGGACGGCGTGCCCTCGGTGCTGGCCGACGCGTTCGTGCCGCCGATCCTGGCCGGGCAGGCCAAGGCGGTGGTGGAGGACTGGCGCAGCGGGGCGCGGGTGCTGGAGCACGGGGTGCCCCGGGTGCACGAGCAGATCGCCACCTGGGGCGTGCCGCTGCGCTGGTTCGTGCTCTTCGAGGCGCAGGAGCGGCACCTGGTCACCGAGCCGGGTCGGCGCGCACTGCGCTACCGCACCGAGATCTCCAAGGCGCGCCGCCGCTCGTCCCGGGCGCTCTCCGTGCTCCGCAAGTCGGTGGGCGACGCGCCGATCACCGAGGCGGTCGAGGAGGCCGCCCGCTGGCTGGAGGAGTTCCACCCGCGCTCGGTGGTGGAGCTCGACTACGGCGGCCTGGTGCAGCTGCTGCCGGACGAGACGCTGGCGGCCGACGACTCGACCGAGCTGGTCGCCACCGGGCTGGCCGGGCTCTCCCGGGGCGAGGCGGAGGAGGCCTCGGCGGCGTACGACAAGCTGGTCGCCCGGTGGCGGGCGGTACAGCTGCTGGAGCGGTGCAACTAGCCGCCGGCCCTGCGCCCGAATTGCCCCGACAGGCGCCTGTCGATGCGAGAGTGTCTCGTAGTTGACGCATCACGAACCGTGATCATGAGTCCGAATAAGGTAGTTTCTGCGGCATAAAAGTCGTAAAAATCGGGCATGGTTCATCCGTCCGTCTAGGGACCTTCAGCCGTTCGGCCCATGTCGGACATCGGGGACTAGCCGGACCATGGGAGACGCGTCGGCCGGCGGGACCCCGGCCGATGTCTATACATGTGGAGGAGTGACCCCGATGGCATCGCGAACGCACGAACCAGAGCCGCTACTCACGCCGGCCGAGGTGGCGTCGATGTTCCGTGTCGACCCGAAGACGGTTACCCGGTGGGCCAAGGCTGGCAAGCTCAGCGCCATCCGGACCCTGGGCGGCCACCGCCGTTACCGCGAGTCGGAGGTCCGGGCCCTGCTGCAGGGGCAGATCCCCCAGCAGCGCCAGGGGGACTGACGACCCGGACGTTTTCCCGCGTTCCGATCAGGGGCGGCTGGACGTACGCGAGAGCGACGATCCGCCGCCCTTCGTCGTGTCCGGGGTCACTGCTCGTCCAGCACGATCCGCAGCCCGACCGTGCCGCTCTCGCCCCGCCGCAGCCGGCTGCCCAGCAGGCTCAGCCGGCCGATCAGCCGGTACTTCTGCTTCAACAGGCCGCGGATCCGCCGGGTCGCCGGCGGATCCAGGACCGACGCGTGCCCCGGCGCCGCCTCGCCGTGCGGCCGGCCACGTACGTCGCACGGAGCCACGGTCACCCGGCCGTCCCGCCGGATCCGCTTGACCTTGCCGGAGTCCGACACCGTCCACACCGCCAGCGCGTTGCCGTCCCGCACCGCCCAGACCGGCGTCGGCACCGCCCGACCGTCCTTCCGGAAGGTCGTCAGCAGCACGTACTTCTCCGCCGCCAGGCGGTCCAGGTCGGTCACGCCGCCCAGGATACGGCCGCGACAGCCCCGCTGAGTCCAGATAGCGTGATCGCCGTGAGCGCGAGGAGTGAGCCGGGTCTGCGAGCCCCGCAGTCGCGAACAGAGTCAGCGCCGTGAGCGCGAGGAGTGAGCCGGGTCTGCGAGCCCCGCAGTCGCGAACAGAGCCGGGCCCGTGACCGGGGAGCCCACCATCGGTGACGTGTTCGGCGAGATGATCCGGGACGCGTACGCCGTCGCCACCGGGATCGGCCCCCGGCCGCTGGTCGGCGGGCGCCTGCCGCGGCCGGTCATCGAGATCATCGAGCGGGACGACGGGCTGGTCAACGGCGCGCCCACCGAGCACTACCTGGACCCGCCGGCGGCGTGGCAGCCGTACGACCACCGGGCCGTCGCCCGGGTCCACGGCGAGGTGCTGGACGTGGGCGTCGGCGCCGGCCGGATCGCGCTGCACCTCCAGGAGCAGGGGGTGCCGGTCACCGGGCTGGACACCTCCCTCGGCGCGCTGCGGGTCTGCCGCCACCGGGGGGTACGCGAACTGGTCCACGGCACCGTCGACGAGCACGTGGCCGACGGCCGCCGGTACGACACCTTCCTGCTGCTCGGCAACAACCTGGGGCTGATCGAGGGGCGGGAGCGGGCACCGGCGTTCCTGGCCGCGCTCGCCGCGCTGGCCCGGCCCGGCGCGCAGGTGATCGCCCACGGCGCCGACCCGTACGGCACCACCGACCCGGTGCACACCGGCTATCACGAGCTCAACCGGCGGCGCGGCCGGCTCGGCGGGCAGCTCCGGCTGCGCCTGCGCTACCGGATGCTCGGCACCGAGTGGTTCGACTATCTGGTGTGCTCGGTCGACGAACTCGCCGAGCTGGTCCACGGTTCCCCGTGGCGCCTGGTCGACGTGGACGACCGGGACCGCCCGTACTACCTGGCCACGCTGCGGCTCACCGGCCCTGGGCGTTAGGAAGGGCCCCTTTACCCGCACCAGGCGTTAAGAAGGGGCCCTTCCTTGCGCCTCAGACCTGCACGGTGGGGGTGGTCTCCTCGGGCGGGAGGCCGCCGTCGCCGTCGACCACCTCGTCGGGGGTGCCGTCCTCGTCGATGTCGACCATGGTGATGTCCACCTTGCCGTCACCGTCGGTGTCGAACTGGAAGAGGTCGGCCTTCCCGTCGCCGTCGGTGTCCACCACCCACACGTCGGTCTGCCCGTCGTTGTTGGTGTCCGCCCGCAGCAGGTCCACCCGCTCGTCGCCGCGCGTCTCCACGGTCTCGGTGCTCTCGGCGCTCTCCGGTGCCTGACTCATCTCGGTCCTTCCCTCGGCGTTGGAGGCCGTCTGTACCCGATCCGGCGCGCCCCCACGCATGCCGCCCGGGCCGGCCCTGCATAGGGTCGCACCCATGAACGAGCGGAGCGGGCGGCCCGGCGCGGCGGAGACCCCGCGCGTCGCCGCGCGCGGCGAGGGGACGTCATGAGTGGTCGTTTTGTGGTCGTCGGGGCCGGCACGATGGGCCTCGGCATCGCGTACGTGGCGGCCGGCGCCGGCTACGCGGTCGAGCTGGTCGAGGTGGACGCCGAACGCGGCGCCGCCGCCGTACGGCGCCTGGGCGAGCTGTGGGAGCGGGGGGTCCAGCGCGGCAAGCTGACCGCCGAGGCCGCGGCGACGAACCGGGAGCGGGTGACCCTGCGGGCCGGGCTCGCCGAGGTCGCCGAGGGGCCGGAGGTGATCGTCGAGGCGGTTCCCGAGCGGCTCGACCTCAAGCGTGCGGTGCTCCGGGAGGCCGAGACGCGCCGCCCCGCCCTGCTGGGCAGCAACACCTCCAGCATCCCGATCGCCGAGCTGGCCGACGGGTTGGGCCGGCCGGCGGACTTCCTCGGGCTGCACTTCTTCAACCCGGTCTGGGCGATGGCGCTGCTGGAGATCGTGGTCGGCCCGGCCACCGCCGCCGGCACCACCGAGGCGGCCGTCGCGCTCGCCGGGCGGCTGGGCAAGGACGCCGTCGTCGTACGCGACATGCCCGGCTTCGCCACCTCCCGGCTCGGGGTCACCCTCGGGCTGGAGGCGATCCGGATGGTCGCCGACGGGGTGGCCAGCCCCGCCGACATCGACAAGGCCATGGTGCTCGGCTACCGGCACCCGGTGGGCCCGCTGGAGCTGACCGACCTGGTCGGGCTGGACGTCCGCCTCGACATCGCCCGCACCCTCCAGGCCGCGTACGGAGACCGGTTCGCGCCGCCGCCGCTGCTGGTGGAGATGGTGGCCGCCGGCAAGCTCGGCAAGAAGTCCGGCCAGGGCTTCTACACCTGGGAAGGCGGTGTGCGGCAGTGAGCGGACTGCGGATCGAGGAGCTGCCCGACCGGCTGGTGGTCACCCTGGACCGGCCCGAGAAACGCAACGCCATCGACGCCGACCTGATCGCCGAGCTGCACGCGGTCTGCGCGGAGCTGGAGGCGCGGCCCCGGCTGCTGCTGCTCACCGGAGGAGCCGAGGGCATCTTCGCCGGCGGGGCGGACATCGGCCAGCTCCGCGAGCGGGGGCGGCTGGACGCTCTGGCCGCCATCAACCAGGCCGCCTTCGCGCGGATCCGGGCACTGCCCATGCCGACCGTGGCGGCCGTGGACGGCCCGGCCCTCGGTGGCGGCGCCGAGCTGGCGTACGCCTGCGATCTGCGGGTGTGCACGGCGCGTGCGGTGTTCGGCCAGCCCGAGGTGCGGCTGGGCATCCTGGCCGGCGCGGGCGCGACCCACCGCCTGCCGGCGTTGATCGGCGAGGCCCGGGCCAAGGAGCTGCTCTTCACCGGCCGGCGGGTGGATGCCGAGGAGGCGCTGCGGATCGGGCTGGTGAACCGGGTGGTGGCCGAGCCGGCGGAGCTGCTGCCCACCGCGCACGGCCTGCTCGACGAGATCGCGAAGGGCTCGGCGCTGGCGGTGCGGCTCACCAAGCTGGCCGTGGACGCGCCGGCGGTCGCCCACCCGCAGCTCGACCTGCTCAGCCAGGCGGTGCTCTTCGAGGACGAGGAGAAGCACCGGCGGATGACCGAGTTCCTGGACCGCCGCCGGTCCCGCTGACCCGTGCCGAGAACTACGAGGGCCGCACCGGTTCGCCGGTGCGGC
>NZ_JBSGJR010000115.1:0-14085 GCF_053605645.1 Micromonospora sp. NPDC003776 | reverse complement strand
AACGGTCTTACGCAGCAGAGTGGTAGCCATGATGAGTCACGCCTTCCATTCGGGGGTTTCGCGGCGGCCGCAAAAAGGGGGTGCGGTGCCGCGGGGGAAAGTCTTGGGAGGGGCGGGCCCGGCGATCGGGGGGTGACCTGCTCGGGCGGCCCGGGGATGTAACCACCGGCGGCGGGGAGTCATTCCCTCGACCTGACCGGCTCGGGGGACCAGGTGTTCACGGTCCGGGGATGTAACGACGGCCGGTGGCCGATGATTCCGACCGGCGGCGCTCCGGGGGGCGGGGTGCCGCGCGGTCTGCCATGTTCAACGACCACGGCCCCGGCATCATTCCGCCGCCCGGGTGGCCCCGACCACGCCACACCCGCCCGCAAAACGCCCATCCGACCCCGAACGGCCACGCCCGGATCCCGGCGAAACGGACATCCGTCGCAGGCGGCGGGCGAGGTCGGGGAGGATGATCGGCTCCGTTGCCGCGATCGGGCCCCGCCTCGAACGCCGATGTCCCGCGTCGGGGCACCCGGAGCCGACCACCGGCACCGGCTGCCTCCCCACCGCACCCGCCCTCACCCGGGATGCACCGTGGCGGCGCAGGCCTCGCCGTCGTGCAGGGGGTAGCCGCCGGGCATTCCTCGCATCGAGCGCGGAGCGGGGCGGTGATCGACTCAACCTGCCGCAGGCCGGGGCCTCCTGGACCTGGGACAGCACCAGATGCGGCATCCGGGGCGACCACCTCCCGCCCGGCCCAGCCCGACCCGACCGGGGACCCCCGCTCGGCGACCGCCGCGGACATCCGGACATTCCCCGGCACACCACGCGCTCGGTCCATCTCGACCGGGCTGCTGCACCCCGGGGCCGACGCAACTTCCCTGAAAGTGGTGCCTCCAGGGGCGGGGAGGCACCACTTTCAGCGAAAGTGCGGGAAACGCGGGAACGGGGACCCGCCGACCGCGGACGGCGGGTTCAGGGCGTGGTGAGGAGCGCGACCACCGCGTCGCGGGCGGCGCGTACGGCGGCGCGGGACTGGTCGGTGTGGTCCAGGGCGTCGAAGCCGTGCCTCCCGTCCGGTACGTCGATCAGGTGCACCGGGGTACCCCGGCGCGCGGCTTCGGCGGTGAACGCCTCAGTGCCGGCCGCGACCTCCGGCCGGTCCCGGCCGGCGCGGGTGAGCACGAGCGGCGGCGCGTGCTCGGCGTGGGCGAGCGCCTCGACGGGGCGGAAGCGTGGGTCGACGTCCCAGCCGGGCAGCGGGGCGAGCAGCGGGTACGTCGCCGCTAGGCCGCGCAGCCACGGCGCCGGCTCGCGCAGCCAGTCGCCGAGCAGCAGGCCGCTGCCGGAGAAGAACCAGAGGACCACCCGTTCCGGATCCACTCGGGGGTCCGCGCGGACCAGGTCGACGGCCTTCGCCAGCTGTGCGGCCGGCGCCGGCAGGCCCTCCGGGGAGTCGACCGTCAGCCGGGCCGTCGCCGCGACCACGCCCTGCTCGGCGAGGAGCGCGCCGTAGCCCTGGTAGAGCAGCCAGTCCCGGGGGTCGGGCGCGCCGGGCGGCAGCGGGAGGCCGTGCGCGAGCACGACGGCGGGGCGCCGGCCCGGCTCCGTAGGCGGGTAGAGGTCGACCTGGTCGTGCCGCTCCACCGGTCCAGTGGGCGGCGACAGAACAAACCGCGTCTCCCAGAAACTGTTTCCCATGTCAGCAGTTTAGGTGCCGGGGGAGATGACCGCAGCCCCGTCCGAACTGGACCGTGCGGACGGTCTGCCACCATGTCCGGCATGGAGATCTGGGACAACCCGGCCTGCTCGAAGTGCGCCGCCGCCCGCAGCACCCTGGACGAGGCGCGGGTGCCGTACCGGCTGCGGGCGTACCTGACCGAGCCGCCGAGCGCGGAAGAGGTGACCGAGGTGCTGCGCCGGCTCGGCGCGCGGGCCTGGGACATCTGCCGTACCGGCGAGCCGGCCGCCACCGCCCTCGGGGTCGCCGACTGGTCGCGGGACGACGACAGCGAACCCCGCTGGATCGCCGCCATGGTCGCGCACCCGGAACTCATCCAGCGGCCTATCCTGCTGCTGAACGACGGCGGCGCGCTGGTGGGGCGTACCCCGGAGGCTCTGGACGAAGCCGTGCGCCGCACCGACGGGTAAGGCGGCGGCCGGATCAGGAGCGGTCGTCGCCGGCGGCGGTGGCCCGCGCGTGCCGCTCGCGCAACCGGTCCCGGATCTCTTCCGGGGTGTACGCCCGGCGGCGCCGCTCCGCCCGGGCCACGACCACGCCGGTCGCCGCGACGCCGGCGAGGCCGGCCAGCCCGAGCACCTTCCACCACCGCATCCGTTGCCGCATCGGCTTAGGGTAGTCCTTCATGAGCATCAGCCTGGACGAGGCCGTGGAGCTGACCCGCACCGGCGACGTGTGGGTGTTCCGGGGGCGCAGCGTGCCCGACCGGGCCATCCAGTTCACCACGAACAGTCCGGTCAACCACGTCGGCATGGCGCTGGTGCTGGACGACATGCCGCCGTTGATGTGGCACGCGGAGCTGGGCCGTTCGCTGCCGGACATGTGGACCGGCAGCCACCAGCGGGGCGTCCAGCTGCACGACCTGCGGGACGCGGTCTGCGTCTGGGCCAACCGGTACGGCCAGCGGGCCTGGTTGCGCCAGCTGGAACCGCCGGCCGACCCGGCGATGGAGGAGGCGGTGCTGCGTACCGTGGCGCGCCTCGACGGCACCCCGTTCCCGTCCACCGCCCAGCTCGCCTGGCGCTGGGCCCGAGGTCGCGTGCCCGATCTGCGGCGACCGCGGTCCACCTCGGACGGTGGTGGCGTGCCGGTGCGCGACCGGGCGCTGGAGACCGCGTACTGTGCCGAGGTGGTGGCGGTGACCTACGAGGCGATGGGGCTGCTGCCCGCCGGCCGCCGACCGAACTGGTACGACCCAGGCCGGTTCTGGAGCGGCGACGACCTCGACCTGAGCGGTGGCGCGCAGCTCGGTGCCGAGATCGAGGTGCGCATCCCACCGCGCTGAGCAGGTTTGCCGGTCCGCCCGTACGGCAAAGGAGAGCGGTGTGACGGCTTCCACGGATCTCGACGCGCTCACCGACTTCTTCGACCGGTACGGCGTCGCCCTCACCACCGGCGACGTGCCCGCGATCGCCGCCTGTTACGCCCTGCCCGGGCTGGTGGTCGCCGACACCTACAGCTTCTCGTTCACCTCTCCGGCCGCGGTGGCGCTCAGCTTCGTCGGGGCGGCCCCCGACTACCAGGAGCGGGAGCTGGTCGCGGCGAACGCGCAGATCGAGGACGTGCAGCGGCTCTCCGCGCTGCTCACCGAGGTCGCCGTGCGGTGGGAGTTCCTGGACAGCCAGGGCGCGGCGGTGCCGGGAGAGTCCTACCGCTACCTGCTGCGGGCCACCGCCGAGGGCCCGGCCATCTGCACCGTCATCCGGACCGCCTGAATCTGGCCCGCCGTGGCGGGGTGACAGGGCCGCGGCCCGGTCCGGCCGAACGGGCGGCAGCCCGCCCACCGGTCGGCGGGCGGGCTGCCGTGACGTGCCGGTCGCGGTGGTGGAGTCACTGCCGGCCGGCGGCCACCCGAATGTCGGGCTCCGGCGACGGGTGCAGGCCCGGCTCGTGGAGCCCCTGCTCGGCGACCCGACCGATGCGCGCGTAGGTCTCCGGCCGGGACGACCGCAGCACGGCACCCCAGGCCAGGCCCAGGATTCCGGCCGCGACCGGAATCGCCGGCAGGAGCCACTTCAGGTAGGTGGCGGTGTCCGGTGCGAGCAGGGCGTCGAAGTTGACCAGCAGCACCAGCAGCACCGCGCCGAGCAGGACGGTGCCCAGGGCCGGGGCGACGCTCCGCTGCCAGAGGCTCTCCGGTCCGGGCCGGTTCCGGAAGAACCCGACGACGGCGGCGGAGGTCAGGGTCATCAGCAGCACGACGCCGACGGCGGCCGACCCGGACAGCCAGGTGAACAGGTCGATGACCGGGTCCCGCCCGGCCACCGCGAACGCCAGGAAGACGACCACCGCCAGGGCGCTCTGCACCAGTGAGCCCGCGACCGGGGCCCCGCTCCGGTTCGAGGTGGCGCCGAGGAACCCGGGCAGCACCCGCTCCCGGCCCAGCGCGAAGAGGTAGCGGGCCACCCCGTTGTGGAAGGACAGCAGCGCGGCGAGCACGGAGGTGATGAACAGGACGTTGGCGATGTCGGAGACGATGGTGCCGGCGTACTGGTCGAGCGCTCCGAAGACCACCCCGGGTCCGGCCTCCGTGGTCGCCTGCTGGGCGTTGCCCGGGCCGGTCAGCACGGTCAGCGCCCACGCGGAGAACGCGTAGAACAGACCGGTGAAGGCGACGGCGATGTAGGTGGCGCGGGCCACGGTGCGCCGCGGGTCCTTGACCTCCTCGCTGTAGATCGCGCCGCTCTCGAAGCCGGTGAACGAGGCGATCGTGAAGGCGAGGACCGCCCCGAACCCGACGCCGAAGAGCTTGCCCGGGCTGATGCCGTCGGCGGTGACGGTGCCGCCGGCGGGGTGGGCGAGGGACACGACGTCGAAGATCACGACGACGATGCACTCGAGCACGAGCAGGATCGCCAGGACGGTGGCGTTGAGGTCGATCCGCAGGACGCCGAGCAGCCCGACCAGTGCCCAGGCGACCAGCGCCCAGACCCACCAGGCGAGGTCGATCCCGGCCTTGGCGGACAGGAAGTCCTTCAGGATGGCGCCGATCAGCCCGTACAGGCCGATCTGGATGGCGTTGTACGCGGCCAGGGCCACCGCCGAGCCGGCCACCCCGCCGGCCCGGCCGAGGCCGTTCGCGATGTACGCGTAAAAGGCGCCGGCGTTGGCGACGTAGCGGCTCATCGCGGCGTATCCGGTGGCGAAGACGGCGAGCACCACGGCGATGAGCACGTAGCCCAGCGCCGCGCCGATGTTGCCGCTGACGGCGTACATCGTGGTGACCCCGCCACCGAGGACGGTCAGCGGCGCGGACGCCGCGACGGTGAAGAAGACGAGATGGGCAGTGCCGAGGCGACCACGACGCAGGCCGCCGTCGGCGAAAAAGGGATCGGAGGTCAAGACTTCTCCAGGCGCGAGGAGGGATGGGAGCGTCCTAAGAGGAGCAACCTGATGCAGGGTATTGGTGATCACGGATTGTCACAAGACCACTTCGGCTATCATTCGCGGACCACCCGGAGCGAGCGCGAATTGAGCTGAGGGTGGTCATGCCGTACCGTCCCGTGTCGACGATCACGGCCGTCGCCTGAGGATGGACCATGACCTACCACGGCGCACAATCCACGCACCGGCTCGCCGATGCGCTGTTCCTGATCGGCCACGACGAGTTCACCGGCAAGCCGCACGCCGCCGTGGACCGACTGGACTGCGCCCTGGCCGGCGCGGCGCTCGCCGAACTGCTCTTCGAGCGGCGGATCGTCCTGGAGGGCGGCGGGGTCGCCGCCGTGGACAACCGCCTGTGGCAGGAGCCGCTGACCGATCTCCTGATCACCGAGATCATGCGCCGCGAAGGGGTGCACCCGATCCGGCTGTGGATCCGCTACCTACGCGAGCACGTCAACATCAACGAGCGGGTCGGCACCCGGCTGGTCACCGCCGGCGTCCTGCGCCGTGAACAGGGCCGGTTGCTCGGCCGATCGGTCCGGTGGCCGGCGACGGACCCGAACCAGGCCGCCTCGGCCCGGGTCCGGTTGACCGCGATGATGATGCAGCTCCACCAATCCCGGGTGGACGCTGCGACGCTGCTGCTGGCCACCTTCGTGGAGGCGGTGGGGCTGGGCGGAGCGGTCTTCGACGCCCCGGTCACGGCTCGGATGCGGGAATCCCGCGCGCTCCTGCCGCCGCCGCTGGACACGCTGCTCGCCGCGGTCGTGGCCGCGCTCGACGCCACCACCACCGCGGTACGCCGGTGAGGCCCCGCCGGTGACGGGGCCGCGGCCGCGCGCTCAGGCGGCGTCCCGCCACATCGGATAGAGGCTGGGCCCATCCGGCAGATCGAGCGTCGCCGCCCGGCGGCGGAAGCCGAGCCGTTCGTACAGGGCGGCGTTCCGCGGCGAGCTGGCCTCGAGGTACGCGGGTGAGCCGTCCCGGTCGAGCCCGGCCAGCTTGTGTTGCAGCAGCGCCGTGCCGACGCCGGTACCGTGGTGCTCGGGGCGCACCGCGATGAACGGCAGGTACCAGTGCGGCTCGCCCGGGTGGTTCGCCGTCATCAGCTCGTCGAGGATGCCGAACCGCTTGCTCGCCTCGGCCCCGATGGAGGCCTCCAGGCTGTCGAACTCGCCCCCGTCGTCCGCCTCCGGCCCGCCGTCGACCGGCAGCCACAACGTCGCTCCCGCACCATCGCCGGCCAGGTAGACCTCGCCGGTCCGGAGGGCCAGCGCGACGAACGGGGCGAAGAACGCCGGGTGGACCTGCTCCCGGTGCGCGTACTCGGGGAAGATCCAGCTGCTCACCGGGTCGCGCATGAACGCCTCGGCGAGGATCCGGCTCACCACCCCGCTGTCGTCGTCCGACGCCCGCCGAACCGTTGCCTGCCAATCAGCCACTGGCCACCTCATCCGCCGGCTCCGACGAGCCACTGTGGTCATCGATCGGCGTGCACGTTATCAGTTCGTCGAGCCACGGGAAGTCCGGAACGGGAGCGGCTCCCGGACGCGCAGCCGCGCCCGGCCGACGGGGCCGGCCGGCGTCATCCGTTCCGCGCGTCCCGTCAACCGGACGGGCGGAACGCGCCGTCCGCGCTGCGAACCTCCGCTGACCCTGGCTACGCTGGCGCGTCGGGGGTTCGGCGAGGGGGGACGTGATGAGTGTCGGGCAGACGGGGTCGTCCGGGACGCCATCGGGACCGCGAATGCTGACCTCGGTGCCGTGGATCGTGGTGCTGCTCGGCGTCGGTCTGCTCGCCGGCCTGCTGGTCTTCGCGCTGTTCTCCGCGCGCCAGAAGGAGAGCGCCTCGGTGCCGACGGCCCTCGACCCGCCGATCTACCTGCCGACCCTCGGGGTGGAGACGAGCCCGCCCGCGTCGCCGAGTGACGCTCCGCTGGTCCCGGTCGACGACGCGGCCTCGCCGAGCGCCGGCTCGCCCAGCCCCACCCGGTCGCCGAAGGCCACCTCCGCGGCGCCCGCGGGGTCCACGCTCGTCGTCCCCGCGTCGCCGCGCAGCGGCACGGTCACCGCCCGCTACCAGACGACCGCGAGCGAGCGGGACTCGTTCCAGGCCCGGCTGACCGTGACCAACGGCTCCGACCGCGCCCAGAGCTGGGAGGTGCAGCTGTATTTCACCGGCAACGTGAAGGGCGTCCAGGCGTCCTCCGCCACCGGGGTGTCGGTCAGCACCCAGGGCGGCGGGGTGTTCGTGCTGCGCGGCACCGGGCCGCTGTCCTCCGGCGATTCCGCCGTGGTGTCGATGCGGTTCACCCGTACCGGGACGGGAGACCGACCGGGCCAGTGCACGGTCAACGGGGCGAACTGCGTCATCGGCTGAGTGCGGGCCGGAGACTTTCCGGCGCCACGGCCGGTCGCTACGCTCGCCCGACGAGGACAGGGGAGGGACATGTCCGGCACGCGTCGGGCCCGCCGGTCGCCCGGCGCCGTCATCGCCTCGTCGCCCTGGATCGTGGTCTCGATCGGCGTGATCGTGATGGTGGTGCTGCTGGTCATCGCGCTGGGCGCGGTGCGTGGCCGCCGGATGTACGCCGACGTCCCGCCGCCGGCCCCGACGATGTCGTTGCCGGGACTCCCGGCCGGCACCACGCCGGCCGTCGCACCGGCCTCGGCCGCCCCGGCGCCACCCGGGCTGTCGCCCCGGTCCACCGTGCCGCCCGGCCGCTCGACGTTCACCCCGTCGGGCACCGCGGGTGGCGGGGGCCGGCCGCTGCCCGCCCCGTCCCCGGCGCCGCCGTCCCCGCCGTCCCCGGCGTCGCCGGTGAGCGGCCGGTTCGCCGTGGTGAGCACCTTCGACGGCGGCTTCATCGGTGAGGTGCGGCTGGTCAACTCGGCCACCTCGGCCCGGGGCTGGACGGTGCGGCTCACCTTTCCGCGGGGACGCCTGGTCACGTCCTGGGTGGAGAGCGCCGAGCAGGGCAGTGGCGACTTCGCCGACGGCGTCTTCACGTACCGCAGTGGGGTGGACGTGCCGCCGGGAGGTTCGGCGGTGCTGAGGTTCCACTTCGAGGACAGCAGCACCACCCGGCCGGCCAGTTGCACGGTCGACGGATCGGCCTGCTCCGGCCTCTGAACCGGGCCGGCCGTCACGCTGAGCGACCGCTGCGGGCGGCGGTCGGCCGTTGTCGTGTTTCGCAAGACAGCTGCTTTGTTGCGACTCGGTTTGCAAGGTATTGCAGAATGTTTCGGCAAGGGCTAGCGTGCGGGCGAATCAGCGACCAGAGAAAGGCCGTCGATGAAACCCCCGCCGATATCTGCCAAGGCGCTGCTCGCCCTGGTCTCCTCGCTCGTGCTCACCCTCGTCGGCGTGCCGGTGGCCCTCCACCAACTGGGCGCCGACGCCGCCGACCGCTCCGCCACCCCCGACGTGCTCGCGGCCGCGGGCGCCCCGCAGTGGGGCCAGGAGCCGTCCGCCGAGACGCTGCTGAAGGCCGGCAGCACCGACGCCCGGGCCGAGCAGTTCTACTTCGTGCTGCCGGACCGCTTCGCCAACGGCGACAAGCGCAACGACACCGGCGGCCTGACCGGCGACCGGCTCACCACCGGCCTGGACCCGACGGACAAGGGCTTCTACCACGGCGGCGACCTCAAGGGCGTCATCGACAAGCTGGACTACATCCAGGACCTCGGCACCACGGCCATCTGGCTCGCCCCGGTCTTCAAGAACCGGCCCGTGCAGGGCGCCGGCGCGGACGTCTCCGCCGGCTACCACGGGTACTGGATCACCGACTTCACCCAGGTCGACCCGCACTTCGGCACCAACGAGGAGCTGAAGAAGCTGGTCGACCTCGCCCACCGCCGGGGCATCAAGGTCTATCTGGACATCATCGTCAACCACACCGCGGACGTCATCCGGTACGCCGAGAACAAGTACGGCTACGTCGACAAGAAGACCGCGCCGTATCGGGACGCGCAGGGACGGGCCTTCGAGGACCGCAACTACGCCGACGGCACCCGCGACTTCCCGCAGGTCAACGAGAAGTCCTTCCCGTACACCCCGGTCTTCGCCAACGCCGCCGACGCGAAGGTGAAGGTCCCGGCGTGGCTGAACGACCCGACCATGTACCACAACCGCGGGGACTCGACCTTCGCCGGCGAGAACAGCGAGTACGGCGACTTCTACGGCCTCGACGACCTCTGGACCGAACGGCCCGAGGTGGTCCGCGGCATGACCGACATCTACGGGCAGTGGATCGGCCGGGCCGGGGTGGACGGCTTCCGGCTGGACACCGTCAAGCACTCCAACCTGGAGTTCTGGCCGCAGTTCGCGCGGGGCGTCAAGGCCGCCGCCGCCAAGGCCGGCAAGCCGGACTTCTTCATGTTCGGCGAGGTCTACAGCGCCGACCAGGAGATCGAGTCGACGTACGTGCGGCGGGGCGGGCTGCCGGCCACCCTCGACTTCTCCTTCCAGGAGGCCGCCCGCGGCTACACCGCCGCCGACGGCTCGGCCAAGGCGCTTGCCGACCTGTACGCCAAGGACGACCTGTACTCGGCCCGCGACACCGACGCCAACCGGCTGACCACCTTCCTCGGCAACCACGACATGGGCCGGATCGGCTCGTTCATCGCGGCGGCCGGCGGCGACGACGCCAGCCAGCTGCGCCGGGACCAGCTCGCCCACCAGCTGATGTTCCTCACCCGCGGCCAGCCCGTCGTCTACTCCGGCGACGAGCAGGGCTTCACCGGCCCCGGCGGCGACAAGGACGCCCGGCAGGACATGTTCGCCTCGAAGACGGCGGACTACCTGGACGACGACCTGATCGGCACCACCCGCACCCACGCCAGCGACCAGTACGACCCCGACCACCCGCTCTACCGCACCATCGCCGAGCTGGGCCGGCTCCGGCAGGCCCACCCGGCGCTGCGGGACGGCATCCAGGTCACCCGGTACGCGGCCGACGGTCCCGGCGTCTTCGCCTTCTCCCGGATCCTGCCGCAGCAGCGCACCGAGTACGTCGTCGCGGTGAACAACGCCGCCACCGCGCAGACTGTCCCCGTGGACACCTGGTCGGCCGGCGCGACCTTCTCCGGCATCTACGGCGGCGCGGCCGGCGCGGTCGCCGGCGCCGACGGCAAGCTGAGCGTCAGGGTGCCGGCCATGTCGGCCGTGGTCCTCAAGGCCGACCGGGCGATCCCGCAGGCCGGTGCCGCCCCGACGGTCACCATCACCGAACCCGGCGACGCCCCGGTCCCCACCAAGGCCGCCGTCACCGCGCAGGTCACCGGTGACCCCCTCGCCACCGTCACCTTCGCCGCCCGGGTCCCCGGCGGCAAGTGGACCCTGCTGGGCAGCGCGCACCGGGCCCCGTACACCGTCTACCACGACCTCACCGGCCTGGCGGGCGGGACGAAGGTGGAGTACAAGGCCGTCGTCCGGGACGGCAAGGGCCGCATCGCCGAGGCCCGGTCCACGGGCACCGTCGGCACCCCGGCGCAGAGCGCCTCGCGGGACTGGGCCATCGTGCACTACCAGCGACCGGCCGGCGGGTACGCCGACTGGGGGCTCTACACCTGGGGCGACATCGACCCGGCGTACCAGACCGACTGGCCCAACGGGCAGCCGTTCGCCGGGGAGGACTCCTTCGGGCGGTTCGCCTGGGTCAAGCTCAAGCCCGGCGCCAAGTCCGTCGGCTTCCTCGTGGTCGACAAGGGCGGGACCAAGGACGTCGCGAACGACCGCACCATCGACGTGACGCAGACCGGCGAGGTCTGGGTCAAGCAGGGCGACCCGACCCTCTACCCGACCCGGCAGGCGGCCACCGGGGAGCCCGACCCGCCGGTGGACCAGAGCACCGCGGTCATCCACTGGCGCAAGGCGGACGGCGACTACGCCGGCTGGGGCCTGCACCTCTGGGACGGCGCGGCCAACCCCACCGACTGGGGCGACCCGCTCAAGCCGGAGAAGATCGACTCGTACGGCGCGGTGTTCCGGGTGCCCCTGGCGGCCGGCGCCACCGGGCTGAGCTACATCGTGCACAACGGCGACACCAAGGACCAGCCGGACGACCAGCGCCTCGACCTCACCACGGTCGGACACGAGATCTGGCTGCTGGCCGGCGTCAAGGGCCGGCTGCTGCCCGCGACCACGTCCGGCGTCGCGAAGGACCTCGACATCACCAAGCAGAAGGCGCAGTGGATCGACCGGTCCACCGTCGCCTGGCAGACCGGCCCGACCGACGGCAAGCGGTACGACCTGGTCGCCGCCCCGACCGGCGGGCTGAGCATCGCCGACGGGGAGCTGGCCGGGACGTACACGACGCTGCCGCTGCGGGCGCAGCGCAACGGGCTCACCGAGGCGCAGCGGCAGGCGTACCCGCAGCTCTGGGCCTACCAGGCATTCAGCCTGGACCCGGCCGACCTGGCCAAGGTGCCGGCGGCGCTGCGCGGCCAGCTCGTGGTGACCGAGCGGGACGCCGAGGGGCACCTGCTCGGCGCGACCGGCGTGCAGATCCCGGGCGTGCTCGACGACGTCTACCAGGCCGCCACCTCGGCCCGGCTGGGCCCGACGTTCGCCGGCGGGGTGCCAACCCTGGCGGTCTGGGCGCCGACCGCCCGCACGGTGTCGCTCCAGCTCTTCGACTCGCCGACGGCCGAGCCGAAGACGGTGTCGATGAGCCGCAACGACCGCACCGGCGTGTGGTCGGTGCGCGGCACCAGGTCCTGGCAGGGCAAGTACTACCGCTACCGGGTCGAGGCCTGGCAGCCGGCGGCGCAGAAGATGGTCACCGCCTCGGTGACCGACCCGTACTCGGTGGCGCTCACGCCCGACTCGACGCACAGCCAGATCGTCGACCTGAACGACCCGGCCCTCGCGCCGGCCGGCTGGGCGAACCTGCGCAAGCCGGCGGCGGTGCCCTCGTCGAAGGCGCAGATCCAGGAGCTGTCGGTCCGCGACTTCTCCATCGCCGACAGCACCGTGCCGGCCGAGCGGCGTGGCACGTACCTCGCCTTCACCGACCCCGGCACCGCTGGCATGAAGCACCTGAAGGCGCTCGGTGACGCCGGGGTCAACTACCTGCACCTGCTCCCGGCGTTCGACTTCGCCACCATCCCCGAGAAGCGGGCCGACCAGGCCCAGCCGGCCTGCGACCTGGCCGCGCTGCCGCCCGACTCCGACCAGCAGCAGAAGTGCGTCGCGGCGGTGGCGGACAAGGACGGCTACAACTGGGGCTACGACCCGCTGCACTACACGGTGCCGGAGGGTGGCTACGCGGTCGACCCGGCCGGGGCACGGCGGACCACCGAGTTCCGGCAGATGGTCGCCGGGATCAACCAGGCCGGCCTGCGGGTGGTCATGGACGTGGTCTACAACCACACCTCGGCCGCCGGCGTCGACCCGAAGTCGGTGCTCGACCAGGTGGTGCCGGGCTACTACCAGCGGCTGCTGGAGGACGGCAGCGTCGCCAACTCGACCTGCTGCGCCAACACCGCCCCCGAGCACGCCATGATGGGCAAGCTCGTGGTGGACTCGCTGGTCACCTGGGCCAAGCAGTACAAGGTGGACGGCTTCCGGTTCGACCTGATGGGGCACCACCCGAAGGCGAACATCCTGGCCGTGCGCGCCGCGCTGGACCAGCTCACCGTCGCCCGCGACGGGGTGGACGGCCGGAAGATCCTGCTCTACGGCGAGGGCTGGAACTTCGGCGAGGTCGCCAACGACGCCCGCTTCGTGCAGGCCACCCAGGCCAACATGGCCGGCACCGGGATCGGCACCTTCAACGACCGGCTGCGCGACGCGGTACGCGGCGGCGGCCCGTTCGACGACAACCCGCGCCTGCAGGGCTTCGCGTCGGGGCTCTACACCGACCCGAACGGGGACACCGTCAACGGCTCGGCGGCCGAGCAGAAGGCCCGGCTGCTGCACCAGCAGGATCTGATCAAGGTGGGTCTGACCGGCAACCTGCGCGGCTACCGGTTCACCGACTCCGCGGGCAAGCCCGTCAGCGGCGCCCAGGTCGACTACAACGGCGCGCCGGCCGGCTACACCGCCGCGCCGGGCGAGGCGGTCACCTACGTCGACGCGCACGACAACGAGATCCTGTACGACGCGCTGGCGTACAAGTTGCCGCAGGGCACGTCGGCGCAGGACCGGGCGCGGATGCAGGTGCTCGCGCTGTCGACCACCGCGCTCGGGCAGGGCACCGGATTCGTCGCCGCCGGCTCGGAGCGGCTGCGGTCCAAGTCGCTGGACCGCAACTCGTTCAACTCCGGTGACTGGTTCAACCAGATCCGCTGGGACTGCGCCCAGGGCAACGGCTTCGGTGCCGGTCTCCCGCCGGCGGCGGACAACGAGAGCAAGTGGGCGTACGCCAAGCCGCTGCTGGCGGACCCGAAGCTGGTGCCGGACTGCGCGGCGGTCGACCTGGCCGACGCCCGCTACGCGGAGCTGCTGCGGATCCGGCGGTCCTCGCCGGTGTTCGGGCTGACCACCGCGGACCAGGTGCAGCAGCGGGTGGCCTTCCCGCTCTCCGGGGAGCAGGAGACCCCCGGGGTGATCACCATGACCCTGGACGCCCGCGGCCTGGCCGGGACCTGGAAGTCGGTGACCGTGGTCTTCAACGCCACTCCGGAGGCGGCGAAGCAGACGGTGGCCGGCCTGCGCGGGGCGCACGTCGAGCTGCACCCGGTGCTGCGGAACTCCGCCGACCCGGCGCTGCGTACGGCCTCGTTCGACCGGGCGGCCGGCACGTTCACGGTGCCGGCCCGGAGCGTGGCGGTCTTCGTGCAGAGCTGACCGCCCCCATTCACGGTCCGGCCCCCTGCCACCTCGGTGGCAGGGGGCCGGACGCCTGCGTGGCGCCGTACGCTGACCGTCGGTCAGTTGAAGCAGTCCTTGACGGTGCCGGCGCAGTTGGTCGGGTCGTTGTTGGTCACGGTCGACTCGTCGTCGAGGCGGACCTTGCCCTTGTGGT
>NZ_JBSGJR010000114.1:0-14112 GCF_053605645.1 Micromonospora sp. NPDC003776 | reverse complement strand
GTCCATGGTCATCCCCGCGTAGCCGGACTCGCGCAGTTCCTCCGCCGCCGCGTGCAGGATGGCCCGTTCCAGTTCTGCTCCCCGGCGCCTCGTGGCGGAGCTGCCAGCTCAGCTGGACGACGTTGGCCGCGATCGGATACGTCGAGTCCCGGCACGGCGCGGCCAACGGCGCCACGCTCCGGCCGGACGGCGTGTCGACACCGGAGATCATCGGGCCCCCGCTCAACGGGCAGGGCGGCACGTCCCGGATCCCGGACAGCGACCGGGGCCAACTCGACCACGACACCGTCTGGGACCACGCGATCGGCCCGATGCAGTTCATCCCCGGCACCTGGCAGTCGGTCGGTGCGGACGGCGACAACGACGGCGCGCGGAACCCGCACGACCTCGACGACGCCGCCCTGGCCGCCGGCAACTACCTGTGCCAGGGCGGCCGGAACATGAGCATCGCGGGCGACTGGTGGGGCGCCATCCTCTCCTACAACGATGTACGCCGGTACGCCCAGGACGTCTTCGACAAGGCCAACGAGTACGGCCGATTGAGCCGTACGTGACGTGACCGGCCGGACACATTCGAGAACTGAGCCCTTCCCCCCGGCAGCGGTTGACGGCAAGCTAGACGGGTGATGGTGCGCGAGTGGGACCCTCGGACCGCGTCGTCCGCCGAGATCGCGTCGCTGCTGGACACGCTGAACGCGGTCCTGGCGGCCGACCTGCCGCAGGATCCGCCGTGGCGGGAGAGCTCCATGCGGGAGTACCTCTCCGAGGTGATGCCCGGTGAGCGGCGGATCGCCTGGATCGCCCAGGCCGATCCGGCCCCGGACGGCACCCCGGGCCCGATCCTGGGCCACGTCAACGTGCTGCTCCTCGGCGGGATCGGGGTGCTGGAGGTGCTGGTCCACCCGACGGCCCGGCGCACCGGGCTGGGCCGGGAGCTGGTGCGGGTGGCCGCCCGCCGGGTCTGGGACGAGGGCTTCCAGTCGATCGGCGTCGAGGTGGTCGGCGACACCCCGGCCCTGGCGTTCTACGAGTCGCTCGGCTTCACCCGGGAGTACGTGGAGACCCGCAGCGTGCTCGATCTGGGCGCGGTCGACTGGCCGGCGCTGACCGAGACGGCCGGTGGCGTCGGCGCCGGCTACCACCTGGAGTTCTGCCCGGGCGGCCTGCCGGACGACCTGCTCTCGGCGTACGCGCGGGCCAAGGCCGAGGTGCGCGACGTCGACGACGGCGAGCTGCGCCCCAGCTCGTACGATCCGCAGCGGCTCCGGGACAGCCTCGACACGCTGCACCGGCGGGGCATGAAGCCGTACATCGTGCTGGCCCTGCACGAGCAGACCGGCGAGGTGGCCGGGCTGACCGAGGTGGTGGTGCCGGCGCAGCACCCGACCCGGGCCGACCAGTACGACACCATCGTCGTCCGTGACCACCGCGGCTACGGCATCGACCGGGCCATCAAGGCCCGGATGCTGTTGGAGCTGCGCTCGGCCGAGCCGCAGCTGACCGAGGTGCAGACCTGGAACGCGCAGGCCAACGAGGCGATGCTGAAGGTCAACGCGGAGCTGGGCTACCGCCCCGACCGTGACTGGTGCGAATACGGCGTGGACGTCGGTGAGCTGGTGCATCGGCTGGACCCGCACCGCTGAAGGGAGTTCACCAAACGGCTGCCCGGGGGATGGACGCCGGACCGGAAGTGCCCTTAACGTGCGTTTGTTCCGTGTCCACCCATCGTGGAGGCTCCATGCGCCCGCGCCGCTCACTCGCCGCGCTCGCGACCACCGCCGCCGTATCCCTGACGGCGGTCGGACTCGCACCCCCCGCGGCCAGCGCCGCGTCCACCGACCTGTTCATCTCCGAGTACGTCGAGGGCTCGTCCAACAACAAGGCGATCGAGCTCTACAACGGCACCGGCGCCCCGGTCGACCTGACCGCCGCCGGCTACCAGCTCCAGTTCTATTTCAACGGCGCCACCACGTCGACGAACGTCCCGCTGACCGGCACCGTCGCCGCCGGTGACGTCTTCGTCTTCGCCGCCTCCTCGGCCGCGCCCGCGATCCTCGCCCAGGCCGACCAGACGTACGGCGGTTCGCTGTACAACGGCGACGACGCGATCGTGCTGCGCAAGGGCACGACGGTGGTCGACTCGATCGGGCAGGTCGGCTTCGACCCGGGCACCGAGTGGGGCACCGGGCTCACCAGCACCGCCGACAACACGCTGCGCCGGCTCCCCTCGGTGACCTCCGGCGACACCGACCCGTCGGACGTCTTCGACCCCGCCGTGCAGTGGGTCGGCTTCGCCACCGACACCTTCGACGGCCTGGGCAGCCACAGCGTCGACTCCGGCGGCGGCCCGGTCGACCAGCCGGCCACCCTCACCTGCGGCGGCACGCTCACCGTCGAGGCCGGCGGCACCGCCACCCGGCAGGTCACCGCCACCGACGCCGACGACACGATCACCGACCTCGCGGTCACCGCGGTCAGCCCCACGCCGGCCAGCGGTTCGATCAGCCGTACCGCGTTCACCCCGGCCGCCGCAGCCGGCGGCACGGCGACCGCGACGCTGACCGCGACCGGCCTCAAGGCGGGTGCGTACGCGGTCACCGTGACCTCGACGGACGCCGACGGCGGCACCGCGACCTGCACGTTCACCGTGCAGGCCACCGCCGTGCTGTCGGTGGGCGAGGTGCAGGGCCGCGGCGCCCGGTCGCCGCTCGCCCCGGCCAGCGGCAACGGCACCAGCTCCACCCTGTACGACGTGCGCGGCGTGATCACCCAGAAGTCGCTCACCCTCAGCTCCTCCGGCGCCGAGCAGAACGGCTTCTACCTGCAGAGCCGGCTGGGCACCGAGGACGGCGACGCGCTCACCTCGGACGGCATCTACGTCTTCACGGGCACCTTCACCACGCTGATCGGCGGCTACGCGCCGACCGTCGGCGACGAGGTGGTGCTGCGTGGGCGGGTCTCGGAGTACTTCGACCAGACCCAGCTCTCCAGCACCTCGCTGGTCCGCAAGCTCGACTCCGGCCTGAACGTGGACAGCGCCGTCCGGGTGGACGACGCGATCCCGCCGGCCGACGCGGCCGGCGCCAACCAGTTCTGGGAGCGGCACGAGGGCGAGCGGATGCGGGTGCGCTCGGGCAGCGGGGTCTCCGCCCCGCGGCACATCTACGCCTCGACCGCCGACTCGGAGTTCTACGTGCTGGACCGCGAGGACCCGATCATGCAGCGGACCGACCCGTACGCCCGCCGGGTGTTCCGGGACGCGCACCCGCTGGACGACATCCCGGGCACCCTCTTCGACAACGGCAACAACCAGCGCATCCTGATCGGCGCCGGGGGCGTCAAGGCGACCGCCGGGGACGCCCGCGCGCTGCTGCCGGAGGCCCGCACGTACGACACGCTCACCGAGGACGCCTACGGCGCCGTCTCGTACGCGTTCAGCAAGTACAGCGTGCAGCCGGAGCAGCTCACCCTGACCGGTGGCGCGGACCCGTCGGAGAACAACCCGCCGCAGCCGGCGGACCGGAACGCCGAGGTCGCGGTCGCCACGTACAACCTGGAGAACCTGTACGACTACCGGGATGACCCGTTCGACGGCTGTGACTTCGCCGGCAACTCGGGCTGCGCCGGGGTCTCCCCGCCGTTCGACTACGTGCCGGCCAACGAGGCGGCCTACACCGACCGGCTGAACGTGGAGGCGCGGCAGATCATCAACGCGCTGCACAGCCCCGATCTGGTGCTGGTGCAGGAGGCCGAGGACCAGGACATCTGCACCGTCACCGCCGGCGTGCTGGTCTGCGGCGACACCAACAACGCCGACGGCGCACCGGACACCGTGCAGGAGCTGGCGGTGGCCATCGCCGCCAACGGCGGCCCGGCGTACGCGGCGGCCTACGACCGGACCGGCGCGGACGCCCGGGGCATCACCTCGGCGTTCCTCTACCGCACGGACCGGCTGACCCTGGCCGAGGCGACCGCCGGCGACCCGCTGCTGGGCACCGCCCCGACCGTGCAGTACCGCTCGGCGGGCCTGCCCTCCAACGCGGACGTGCAGAACCCGAAGGCGTTCAACGCGGTGCTGCCGTCCGACGTGGACCGCTCCACCGGGGTGGACGGCTCGAACGTCTACACCCGGGCCGCGCAGCTGGCCAAGTTCACCGTGGCGGCGGCTCCCGGGTCGAGCGAGCACTACACGCTCTGGGCGGTCAGCAACCACTACTCGTCCGGTCCGGACAGCCGGGTCGGGCAGCGGCGGGAGCAGGCCGCGTACGGGGCCGCGCTGACCCAGGCGATCGAGGCGACCGACCCGGACGCCCGGGTCATCTACGGCGGTGACCTGAACGTCTTCCCGCGCCCGGACGACCCGATCGCCACCGGGGACGACCCGACCCCGTCGGACCAGCTCGGCCCGCTGTACCGGGCCGGGATGCACAACCTCTGGGACGACCTGGTGGCGGACGCGCCGGCGGCGGCCTACTCGTACACCTTCAGCGGGCAGGCGCAGACGCTGGACAACCTCTTCGTCAACGGCAAGCTCCACGACGACCTGGTGCAGGTCCGGGCGGCGCACATCAACGCCGACTACCCGACCGACGCCGAGGGCCTGGGCGACCGGGGGGCCAGCGACCACGACCCGCAGGTGGCCCGGTTCCGCTCGCGTGCGTCGCTGAGCGTGGCCGACACCTCGGTGGTCGAGGGCAACAAGGGCGACACCACCATGACGTTCACGGTGACCGTCTCTCGGCCGCTCTCCGAGCCGGCGCTGATCTGCGCCACCACCTACGGCACCACGGCGTCGGCCGGGTCGGACTACGACACGTACGTCGGCTGCCGGACGCTGGCCGCCGGCCAGACGTCGTTGGCCTTCCCGGTGACCGTGCGCGGTGACAAGAAGGTCGAGGCGGACGAGCAGCTCAAGCTCTACGTCGCGGGCGTGCCCGGGCTCCGGCTCGCCGACCCGATCGCCGTCGGGACCATCCTGAACGACGACTGACGCGCCATCCTCGTTGCGGCCCGTCGCCCGGCTCACCAGCCGGGCGGCGGGCCGCTTCAGTAGCTCCAGCGCCACCGGCGGGGATCCGGCGGGGGCGGCGTGGCGCGGTACTTCGCCACCCGCACCTCCCACTGGCTCCGTCGCCGGCGCTCCTCGACGTGGACCGGGCACCGGTGGAACGTCTCGGGCGGGCGGGCCAGCCCGTAGATGTCGGCCCACCATTCCCCCGGCTCGGGGTCGATGATCAGCTTCAGGTGCGACGGGTAGCGACGGCCGGCGCCGTCGCGGATGCCCTCCCAGTCGTCCATCGGCTGGATCACCCGGCCGTCCTGGTCGACCAGGGCGAGATAGAGACCGGCGGCGCCGAAGATCCGTTCGAGAACACGCAGACTCGGCGTCAGCTCACCGGACTCCACGCGACCGATGGTGGAGGGCGCGACCCGGGCGAACCGTGCCATCTGGCGCTGGCCCAGCCCGACCCGGCGCCGGGCCTGACGGACCAGCCCGGCGATGGGAAAGGGGCCGATGGTCGGCCCGGTCGGTCGTGGTGCGAACACGGAAGCCATGCCCGAACCCTGACCGGCCGGGCACCGCCGCGACAACCCCTGTGGACAGCCCTGTGGACAGCACTCCGGGCAGCACCGCGCGCGCTGTCTTCGCCGGGCCGGGGCATCCCTTCGCCGCGCCTTTGCTCTGCTTCAACCGACGCAACAGTGGAGCGCTCCCAGTGTTGCGTGCGTTGAAGCAGAGCAAAGGGCACCGAGCGGGTGGTGCCGACCCCATGCGACGTGGGCGGTCGGTCCCCTGCGGTGGCGATGGTGCCGCTGGAGCGCAAGGCGTGGCGAAGGGACGCGGCGGGGGCCGCAGAGGGGAAGGCCCGGCGAAGGGTGCGCCGGCGCTGTGCGCGACCGGGCGGGGACGCGCGAGGGCGCCCCGCCGGCCGCGGTCAGTAGCGCTGGCGGAGCAGTTGGGCGGCCTCGACCGCCCAGTAGGTGAGGATGATCTGCGCGCCGGCCCGCCGGATCGAGGTGAGCGTCTCCAGCATCACCCGCTCGCGGTCGATCCAGCCGTTCGCGGCGGCCGCCTCGACCATCGCGTACTCGCCGGAGACCTGGTAGGCGGCGACCGGGACGTCCACCGCGGCCCGGACCGCGGACACCACGTCGAGGTACGGCAGGGCCGGCTTGACCATCACCAGGTCGGCGCCCTCCGCGACGTCCAGCTCCACCTCGCGCAGCGACTCGCGCAGGTTCGCCGGGTCCTGCTGGTAGCTGCGCCGGTCGCCCTCCAGCGCCGACTCGACGGCGTCCCGGAACGGGCCGAAGAAGGCGGAGGCGTACTTCACCGCGTACGCGAGCACCGAGACGTCCTGGTGCCCGGCGGCGTCCAGGGCCCGGCGGACGACGCCCACCTGGCCGTCCATCATCCCGGACGGCCCGACCATGTGGACCCCGGCGTCGGCCTGGGCGACCGCCATCCGGGCGTACGACTCCAGCGTGGCGTCGTTGTCCACCCCGCCGTCCGGGGCGAGCAGGCCGCAGTGCCCGTGCGAGGTGAACTCGTCCAGGCAGAGGTCGCTCATCACCACGGTGGCGTCGCCGACCTCGGAGATCACGTCCCGGATGGCGACGTTGAGGATGCCGTCCGGGTCGATGCCGCCGGAGCCCGTCTCGTCCCGCTGCGCCGGCACCCCGAAGAGCATGATGCCGCCCACACCGGCCTGGACCGCCTCGACGGCGGCCTTGCGCAGCGAGTCCCGGGAGTGCTGGAGCACCCCCGGGAGCGACGCCACGGCGCGCGGCTCGGCCAGCCCCTCCTTGACGAACATCGGCAGGACCAGCTCTGCCGGGTCGACGCGGGTCTCGGAGACCAGCCGCCGCACGGCCGCGTTACGGCGCAGCCGGCGGGGCCGGATCTCGGGGTACGGCATGACGAGCCTCCTGACGACTAGCGGAACCTCAGGGCGGTCGGGCCCTGCACCTTCGAGCCGCGGCGCTGCTTGGCCGGCATGGCGGCGAGCTTCTCGCGCAGCTCGACGGCGTAGGCGGCGAGCGCCTCCACCAGGTCGGGCACCGAGGCGTGCTGAGGCTGCACGTCGACCCGCAGGCCGAACTCCGTGGCGGTCTCCGCCGTCTTGGGCCCGATGACAGCAACAACGGTACGCGCGTGCGGCTTCCCGGCGATGCCGACCAGGTTCCGCACGGTCGAGGACGAGGTGAAGAGCACCGCGTCGAAGCCACCCGACTTGATCGCGTCCCGGATCTCGGCCGGCGGCGGGGCCGCCCGGACGGTCCGGTAGGCGGTCACGTCGTCGACCTCCCAGCCGCGCTCGGTGAGCCCGGCGGCGAGGGTCTCGGTCGCGATGTCGGCGCGCGGCAGCAGCACCCGGCCGACCGGGTCGAGGATCTCGTCGTGCGGCGAGAACTCGGCCAGCAGGCCCTCGGAGGACTGCTCGCCCGACGGGATCAGCTCCGGCTGGATGCCGAAGGCGCGGACCGCCTCGGCGGTCGCCTCACCGATGCAGGCGATCTTGACGCCGCCGAAGTGCCGGGCGTCGAGGCCGTGCTCGGCGAACTTCTCCCAGACCGCGCGGACCGCGTTCACCGAGGTGAAGATCACCCAGGCGTACCGGCCGTCGACCAGGCCCTTGACCGCCCGCTCCATCTGGGCCGGGGTGCGCGGCGGCTCGACCGCGATGGTCGGCACCTCGCACGGGATGGCCCCGTACGCGCGCAGCCGCGCGCTCATCGCGCCGGCCTGCTCCTTGGTCCGGGGGACGAGCACCTTCCAGCCGTACAGCGGGCGGTTCTCCCACCAGCTCAGCTTGTCCCGCTGGCCGACGCCCTCGCCGACGGTGAGCACCACCCGGCCGGTGAAGCCGAGCGCCGCCGCGACGAAGGAGTCCACGGTCGACGTGGTGGTGTACTGCGTCTCGCCGGTGCCGTCGCCGGTCACCCCGACGCCGGTGGTGCCCTCCACCCCGGCGGCCAGCAGACCGTCCCGGACGGCGGCCAGGTCGCCGGCGTCCACGGCCAGGGCCAGCGAGCCCCGGGTGACCGCGGCGGCCAGCGCGTCGAAGTCCAGCGTGCTGACGTCCTCGACGTCGGCGGCGGTCCGCACGCCCGGCAGCGGTACGCCCGCGTAGGTGGCCACGCCCTCGGCCTGCCCGATGCCCGGGACCACCTCGAAGTGCGCGGCGGTACGCGCCACCGCCTGCACCTCCTTGACCACCGAGTCGTGGCCGAACGGGTCCCCGGCGACCAGGTGCACCGCGTTCTGCCCGGCGCGGGCCGCGGAGATCAGCACCTTCGCCACGTCCCCCGGTACGCCCTCGGCGGGGCTGAACTCGGCGTCGGACCTGGCCTGGGCGCGGACGTGCTCGAGCAGCGACTCGGGGACTCCCCGGTCGTAGACCACCTGGTCGGCGTCGACCAGGGCGTCCAGCGCCCGGCGGGTCAGCAGGCCCGGGTCGCCGGGACCGGCCCCGACGAACGCGATTCGGCCTACGGGCTTACGGGTGCGGGTCATTCTGTGCTCCCAAATTGCTGGGTCCCCGGGCCGGCGTGTCCTTCTTGGCCGAGGATCGAGTCGGCGCCGAGTTCGAGGAGTTCGGCGGCGAGTGCCTTGCCGATCTCCGCCGCGTCGGCGGGCGTTCCGGTGCGGGACAGCCGGAGGTCACGGGTACCGTCCGGGCTGATCACCGCCCCGCGCAGGTAGATCTCCTCACCGGTCTCACCCTCGGCGAGTTCGCCGTAGGCGGCGACGGGCGCGCTGCACCCGGCCTCCAGGGTGGCCAGCAGTGCCCGCTCCGCGGTGACCGCGGCGCGGGACGGTGCGTGGTCGAGCACCGCGAGCAGCTCGACCAGATCCTGATCGTCGATCCGGCACTCCACCGCAAGCGCGCCCTGGGCGGGCGCGGGCAGCATCAGCATCGGATCGAGAGTCTCGGTGATCACATCGGCCCGGCCGAGCCGGTTGAGCCCGGCCCGGGCCAGCACGACGGCGTCGAGGTCGGCGTCCGGGCCGAGCACCCGGCCGAGCCGGGTGTCGACGTTGCCCCGGATCGGGCTGACCTCCAACTGCATGCCCAGCGCGTGCAACTGGGCGATGCGGCGCAGCGCGCCGGTGCCGACCCGCGCGCCGGGCGGCAGCTCGGCGAGGGTCCGGCCGTCCCGGGCGACCAGCGCGTCCCGCGGGTCCTGCCGCTGCGGCACCGCCGCGATGTGCAGGCCGGGGGCCGCCGCGGAGGGCAGGTCCTTGTACGAGTGGACGGCGAAGTCGATGGTGCGGGCGGTCAGCGCGTCCCGCAGCGCGGAGACGAAGACACCGACGCCGAGCCGGTGCACCGGCGCGGAGGAGCGGTCGCCGGCGGTCACCACCTCGACCAGTTCGACCGGGCGGCCGGTGGCCGCGGTGAGGGCCTCGGCGACGTGGCCGGACTGGGCCATCGCCAGGGCGCTGCCCCGGGTGCCGAGGCGCAGGGGGGCGGTCATCGCACACCTCCGGTGGGCGGGACGTCTGCGGCGTCGAACGACGGACGGCCCTGGACGGTGACGCCGTCGGGCTCGACCACGTCGGGAACGGTGTCGACCGGGGAGGTCTGCGGCACCTCCAGGTCGAACAGCTCGCGCAGCAGGGCGGCGTACTGGTCGCCCCCCGGCTCGGCGGCGAGCTGGCGGACCCGGACGGTCGGCTGGTGCAGCAGGCGCTGCACCACCCGGTGGACGGTACGGGCGACCTCGGCGCGCTGGTCGTCGCTGAGGTCGGGACGGCGCTGGGCGAGTCGGCGCAGCTCGGCGGTGACCACGTCGTCGGCGCGACCGCGCAGCGCGGCCACCGTGGGCGCCACGTCGGCGCCGCGCAGCCAGCTGAGGAACGCCTCGACCTCGCCGGTCACGATCCGGGTCACCTCGGCGGCGTCGGCGGCGGCCGGGCCGTCGGCGAGGATCGCGGCCATCCGGTCGATGTCGATCACCTCGACGCCGGGCAGCGCGGCCACACCCTCCTCGACGTCGCGCGGGACGGCCAGGTCGAGCAGGACCAGCGGCCCCCGCTCGGCGTCCCGCCGGGCCAGCGCCCGGGTCACCACGTCGTGGGTGAGGACGGGCTCGGTGGCGGCGGTGGCGGCCACCACGAGGTCCACCGTGGAGAGGGCGTCGACCAGTTCGGCCATCGGCACCGCGCTGGCGCCGTACGACTCGGCCAGCCGGACGGCCCGCTCGGCGCCCCGGTTGGTGACCGTGAGCGGCCCGGCGCCCCGCCGGGAGAGGGTGGCCACGCCCAGCGAGCCCATCGCGCCGGCGCCGACCACCATGGCGCGCCGGCCGGCGAGGTCGCCGTCGAGCAGCTCGGCGGCGAGGTCGAGGGCGGCGGTGACCACGCTCTGACCGGCCCGGTCGATGTTGGTCTCGGCGTGGGCCCGCTTGCCCACCCGCAGCGCCTGCTGCATCAGCTCGTGCAGCAGCCGGCCGGCGGAGTCCGCCCCGGCGGCCGAGTGGTACGCGTCGCGGAGCTGGCCGAGGATCTGCGCCTCGCCGACCACCATCGAGTCGAGCCCGGCGGCGACCCGGAAGACGTGGTCCACGGCCGCGGCGTCGTAGTGCACGTAGAGGTGGTTGGCGAGCGCCGCCGGCGGGCAGGCCGCCTGCTCGGCCAGGACGCCGCAGATGTCCCCGAGGCCGCCGTGGAACCCGGACACGGCCGCGTACACCTCCACCCGGTTGCAGGTGGAGACGAGCACGGCCTCGGCGACGTACGGCTGGGCGACCAGGCGGTCCAGGGTGCGGGTCAGGTCCGCGGGCGGGACCGCCAGCTGCTCCAGCGTCGCGACCGGGGCGGTGCGGTAGGACGCGCCGACGACGAGCAGTTTCACGTGCCGATCGCCTCCTGGTTGTCGGTGGCCGCGAGCCCGCCCGGCAGGGCGGTGAGAGCGGACCCGCCGGTGGCGGGGAGCGCGGTCAGCGACGCCTTGCGGTGCTCGTGGAAGGACAGGATCTGCAGCTCGATCGCGAGGTCGACCTTGCGCACGTCGACCCCCTCCGGAACCGAGAGTACGCACGGAGCGAAGTTGAGGATGCTCGTCACGCCGACCGCCACCAGTTGGTCGGCGACCGCCTGGGCGGCCGGCGCCGGGGTGGCGATCACGCCGATCGAGATCGACTCCTCGGCGGCGACCCGGGGCAGCTCGTCGATGTGCCGCACGACCAGGCCGTTGATCTGCTCACCGACCCGGGACGGGTCGGCGTCGAGCAGCGCGGCGATCCGGAAGCCGCGGCTGGCGAAGCCGTCGTAGCCGGCCAGGGCGTGACCGAGATTACCCACGCCGACGAGCGCGACGGCCCGCCGCTGGGTGAGCCCGAGCACGAACTCGATCTGGTCGATCAGCAGCCCGAGGTCGTAGCCGACGCCCCGGGTGCCGTACGAGCCGAGGTGGGAGAGGTCCTTGCGCAGCTTCGCCGAGTTCACCCCGGCGGCGTTGGCCAGCCCCTCGCTGGAGACCGTCTCGTGGCCGGCCTCGGCGAGCGCGTGCAGGGCACGGAGGTATTCCGGCAGCCGTGCCACGGTCGCCTCGGGCAGGTCCGGAAGCGCCGGTACGGCACCGGTGCGGCCGGGCGCGCCAGGGTGACGGTGCTGACTCATGAGACTCCGTGCGGTGCGATCCTCGACCAGCGACGGCGGCCGGTCGTTCCGGGACTCCCGCTGGCGACCGATGTTGCCGGCTGTGCTAGCAGGGCGCGTCGGAACTACAGAGTAGGCGCTTGTGAAGAGGTGCACAAATCGCGATCTTGCGAGCCCGCGACGCGCCTTCACCTGCACCTCCATCCAGACAAGATCGATACACCGGCTCCCTCGGCGCCGCTCGGCGATTATTGCTCAATCCCGACTTCTCTGACCAATCGCGCGCGCCCGGTTGCGCTGTGTCACGATGCGGGGAGGCGCGGATCACCTCCTGGGTAGGGAGAACCCCACCCCGGAGAGGCCCGCGCACGGGATGGGGCCGGACGGGTGCGGGCCCATAGCCTCGGGGCATGACCGCCGTACCGCTGGCCTCCCGGCCCACTCCCACCACACCCGTACGGGGACTGTTCCGGCAGCTCCTCCGCGACTCCGGCTACGTGCTCGTCGGCCTGCCGCTGGCGCTGGTCGGCTTCGTGGTGGCCGTGGCCGGCATCTCGCTCACCGCGGGACTGCTGGTCACCACGCTCGGCCTGCCCGTCCTCGCCGGCACCCTGTACGCGGCCCGCGCGCTGGCCGACATCGAGCGGCTCCGGCTGCCGGCCGTGCTCCGCCAGCCCCGGGTCCGGCCGGTCTACCTGGCGCCGCAGCCGAGGTCGGGCTACTGGCGCCGGATCCTGACGCCGATGCGGGACCCGCAGTCCTGGCTCGACCTGCTGCACGCCTTCGTGAAGCTGCTGGTGACCCTCCCCACCTTCGTCCTGGTGCTGGTCTGGTGGGCGGGGGGCGTCGCCGGCACCCTCTACGTCGCGTACGACTGGGCGATCCCGCGCGGCCCGGGCGACCAGGACCTCAGCGAGCTGCTCGGGATGGATGAGGGGGCCGGCCCGCGGGTCGCCTTGAACACCGCGATCGGGATCTTCTTCCTGCTCACCCTCCCGCTGCTGGCCCGGGGCTGCGCCCGGACCCAGGCCGGCCTGGCCCGCTCCCTGCTGACCGGGGTGGCCGAGATGCGCAACCGGATCAGCACCCTGGAGGACCAGAAGCGGGCCGCCGCCTCCGCCGAGGCGTCCGCACTGCGCCGGCTGGAGCGGGACATCCACGACGGGCCGCAGCAGCGGCTGGTCCGCCTCGCCATGGACCTCGGCCGGGCCCGCCAGCAGCTCGCCGCCGACCCGGAGGCGGCCCGGCGCACCCTGGACGAGGCGGTCGCCCAGACCCGGGAGACCCTCGACGAGTTGCGTGCCCTGTCCCGGGGCATCGCGCCGCCGATCCTGGTCGACCGGGGCCTGCCCAGCGCCCTGGCCGCCCTCGCCGCGCGCGCCCTGGTCCCCACCGAACTGGTGGTCGACGACGACCTGGGTACGCCCGGCGGCCGGCTCGACCCGGCGGTGGAGAACACCGCGTACTTCGTGGTGGCCGAGGCGCTGACCAACGTCTCCAAGCACAGCGCGGCCACCGAGTGCCGGGTCGAGGTGGCGCGCAAGGTCGGCCGGCTGGAGATCGCCGTCCGGGACGACGGGGTGGGCGGCGCCCACCTGGCCAAGGGGCACGGGCTGAGCGGAATCGCCGACCGGGTCCGGGCCGCCGGCGGCAGCCTGGAGGTGACCAGCCCGGCCGGCGGACCGACCCTGGTCCGGGCGGAGCTGCCCCGGTGAGCCCGGTCGACCCGCCGATCCCGCCCGGGGCGGGAGGGCCCACCGCGCCGGACGGGGACGTGGTAGACACCGGACCCATGCGGGTGGTGATCGCGGACGACGCCGTACTGCTCCGGGAGGGGCTGATCCGGCTGCTGACCGAGTCGGGGCACGAGGTGGTGGCGGCCGTGGGCGACGGCGACGCCCTGGTCGAGGCGGTGGTGACGCACCGGCCGGACGTCTCGGTGGTGGACGTCCGGATGCCACCGTCACACACCGACGAGGGGCTGCGGGCCGCCGTCGAGGCCCGCCGGCTGGTGCCCCGTACGCCGGTCCTGGTGCTCTCCCAGTACGTCGAGGTGTCGTACGCGGACGACCTGCTCGCCACCGCCGGCGGGGCCGGCGGTGGCGGGATCGGCTACCTGCTCAAGGACCGGGTGGCCGCGATCGACGAGTTCCTCGACGCGCTGAACCGGGTGGCCGCGGGCGGCACCGTGCTCGACCCGGAGGTGATCGGCCAGCTGCTGGTCCGGCGGCGGCGCGACGACCCGCTGGCCACCCTGACCCCGCGCGAACGGGAGGTGCTCGCCCTGATGGCCGAGGGCCGGTCGAACACGGCCATCGCGAGGATCCTGGTGGTCAGCGACGGCGCGGTCGAGAAGCACGTCGGCAACATCTTCACCAAGCTCGACCTCCCGCCCGACGCCGCCACCCACCACCGCCGCGTCCTCGCCGTCCTCGCCCACCTCCGCGCCTGACCCGCACGCCGGGTTGATCAAGGAGTTTGCGTCTGGACCGGGCGGATTCCAG
>NZ_JBSGJR010000113.1:0-14341 GCF_053605645.1 Micromonospora sp. NPDC003776 | reverse complement strand
GCGGCGCGTACCGACCGCAGGGCCGGGTGCAGCGCCTCACCGGTGAGCGGGTCCCGGGCGTACCGGGCCCGTTCCTCGGCCCGGCCGAGCAGCCGCGCCCCGGTCACCGCGCCGGTGTCCTCGGCGAGGCTCTCCCGGGCCAGCCGCTCGGCGGTCGCCCGGGGGGTCTCCGTCGGGTCGACGCGTACCTGATAGTCCACCAGCGTGTCGAGCAGTTCGTCCCAGGCCGCGTGGGCGTCGGCGCGGGCCCGCTCGGCGTCCGCCCCGACGGTGACCTCCCGGGTGCCGCCGCGCGGACCGGGCACCGCGCTGAGCACGGTGGCCGCCGGCGTGAGCGCCCGGGCCCGCCGGCGCCGGCGCAGCGCCGACCGGCGTACCGCGGGGACGGCGAGCAGCACCAGCAGCGCCAGCACCCCGCCGAGCCACCACGGCCAGACCGGCGACTGCTGGTCCGGGCCGTTGGCGCCGACGCTCAGGCCCTGGTCGGGGTCCTTCTCGTGGGGGTCCCGCGCGTTCGCGCCGGGCGACGGGTCGAGGGGCGCCCCGCTGGGGTCCACCCCGGGCACCGACGGCGACTCCTCGGGGGCGTTGGTGTCCGGCGCCCAGGCGGACTGGACCGAGCCCACCACGGCCGCCGCCGGGGTGGCGTCGAACGGCACCCAGCCGATCCCGCCGAAGTAGACCTCCGTCCACGCGTGCAGGTTCCGGTTGGTCAGCACGTAGGTGTCGCCGTCGGAGTTGCTGCCGTTGGTGAAGCCGAACGCCACCCGGGCCGGGATGCCGGCGGCCCGGACCAGCCAGGCCATCGCCGCCGCGTACTGCTGGCAGAAGCCCACCTTGGTGGCGAGGAAGTCGGTGATGTCGTCCCCGCTGGTGCCGCCCCGGGTGGAGAGCGAGTACGTGAAGCCGTTCTCCACGGAGAAGTAGTCGTAGATCGCCCGGACCTTGTCGTAGTCGTTCTGCCGGCCCTTGACGAGCCGGGCCACCAGCTTGTCGACCGCCTGCACCGACGGCGTGACGGTCTGGCCGCGCAGCACCGGGTCGTCGGCGCGCAGCGACGGCGCCGCGCGCAGCACCGACGGGCTGTAGGTCGAGCGGATGTAGTCGAACGCGTAGCGCTTGCCCCGGGAGTTCTCCCGGTTGGAGAAGATGATCTGCAGGTTCGGGTCGTAGAACCAGCTGCCGTTGAGGTCCTCGGTCTTCACCGGCTCGGCGTAGACCGGCAGCAGCGGCATGTTGAGGTTCTTGGTCACCTCGACGGTGGCGTGGTGCCGCTGCTGGTCGACGCCCCGGGTGTCGCGCTGCGTCGGGTCGGGCAGGTTGCGGGTGACCGACCGCCCGCTGGGGACGCGGACCCGGAAACCGTCCGGGCGCAGCTCGTCGGCCACCCCGAACCGCAGGTAGAACGGGGCCGGCTCGTCGGTGGTCACCTTGACCAGCTCGGTCACCTCGGACTGGTTGAGCTGGCCGCTGAGCGCGGCGAACAGGTCGATCCGGCCCGGGCTGCCGCCCTGCCCCGGCCGCCCGGTGCCGTCGCCGGCGCCGTTGGCGACCGTGTTCATCAGCCCGCCGGTCATCCCGGGCACGGCCAGCGGCACCGCCACGGCGAGGGCCACCCCGACCACGGCCAGCCGCCGGCCGGCGGCGGCCAGCGGCGACGCCTCCCAGACGTCCACGTCCCGGCCCTCGCCGGTGAACCGGCGGCCGAACCGGCGTACCCGGTCGACGTTGTCGGTGACCAGCAGCCACAGGTAACCGGCGGCGCCCACCACGAACGGGGTGGCCGGGACGCTGTCCACGTAGACCGCCACCGGCACCGAGTAGATCGCCAGCATGGGCAGGCCGGCCAGGGCCGGGCGGCGCAGCCCGACGGCGAGCACGTCCACCACCATGGCCACGGCACCGATGCCGAGCACGGTGAGGAAGAGCAGCGAGTCGACGTCGGGGACCTTCACCCCGTACGAGCGCATGTCCGGCACGGAGTCGCCGGCCAGCTCGGCGAAGTGGGCGAAGGTCCCGGGGGTCGGGACGAACGCCAGCAGCTCGCTGCCGCTCGGGAAGATCCAGGTCAGGCCGAGCGTGAGGCCGACCAGCATGGCGAGGATCTGCCCCCACAGGGGAGCGCGGGCCAGCCGGCTCAGCGCCGCGGCGGCGGCCACCACCGCGACCACGATGGCCGCCTCGACCAGCCACGTCCAGCGCTGGAAGATCGCCGACAGCGGCGCCGCGGCCAGCAGGGTCGCCGCCGCGGCGACGAAACCGAGGTTGCGGTGCGCGCTCACGGGTCCACCCTCCGGGTCATCGCATGCCTCCGGCGACCGTCTCGGCCAGGGCCGCCCGCAACGCGAAGCCCTGCGAGCCGCGGGCCGCCTGCGGCCAGAGCACCGGCAGCCGGTTGCCGTGCTCCACCCCGATCACCCGCCAACCGCTCTGCAGCAGCGCGAGCGCGGCGGCGCCGTGCGCGCGCTCCGCCTCGGCGCGAGCCTTGGGCGGGAGGTTGAGCCAGGTGGTGCTGTCGAGCAGGAAGCCCACGCAGGTGGCGCCGTTGCCGCGCAGGCCGGCGAGCAGTTCGGCCTCGGCGGTGCTCAGCGCGCCGAACAGCGCGATGATCAGCCCGCCGTCGGCCCGCTGCCGGACCTGCTGCACCAGGGAGGTGATCCCACCGCGCTTGTCCAGGTGCACCTGGGCGAGGTGGTCGAGGAGGACGCCCTCACCGCCCGCCTCGGTGGCGTCCACGTCGGTGCCGTCGCCGGTGACCAGGCGCAGCTTGTATCCGGCCTGCCGCAGGTGCACGGCGATGCTCGCGGCGGCCGAGACCGCCCACTCGAAGCTCGCCGTCGGGCCGTCGCCCCGGTGGCCGAACGCCCGGGTGTCCAGCAGGACCGTGGCCCGGCTCTCCCAGGGCTGCTCCTCCCGGCGCACCATCAGCTCCCCGGTGCGGGCGGTCGACTTCCAGTGCACCCGGCGCAGGTCGTCGCCCATCCGGTACTCCCGGGTGGCGGCGTCGTCCTCGCCGTGCACCGCCACCGAGCGGGCCCGGCTGTCGCCGCTGCCCGCGTACTCCCCGGGGAGGCGGACCGAGGGCAACGGGGTGACCTGCGGGATCACCGTGAGGTGGTCCGTGCTGGGGAAGGCCCGGCTGAGCTCGCACAGGCCGAACGGGTCGGTCAGCCGGATCACCAGCGGTCCCACCTCGTACCGCCCGCGCACGTCGGCCCGGACGGTGTACGCCACCGAGCTGGCCTGATGCGCGCCGAGCCGCTCCAGCACCACCCGCGGCCGACTGCCCAGCGCGTACGGCAGCCGGTCCTCCAGCAGCAGGGTGCCGGTGGGCAGGCGGGACAGGTTCTGCAGCCGCAGCACCACCCGGGAACTGGCGCCGACCGGCACCCGGTGCGGTTCGAGCGACCGGTTGCAGGCGAGCTTGTAGCGGCTGCGCCCGACGTAGGCCGCCGCGAGCAGCGGGAGAATGGCGAGCAGGACGGCCACCCGCAGCAGGTCCTTCTCGCCGAGGATCGCCGCGGAGATCGCGGCGGCGACCGCGGCCGCCAGGAAGGAGCGGCCCCGGGTGGTCAGCCCGCGCAGCCCGTCGCGCACCTCACGGCCTCCGGGGTTCGTACGGCCCGCGGCCGTTGCCCGGCGCCGGCCGGGTGTCGTACGGCGAGCGCTTGCGGTCGTGCGGCAGCGGCAGCCGGTGCACCAGCTCGGCGACGATCGCGTCGGTGGTGCGGCGGGCGAGCTGGGCGTCGGCGGTCGGGATGATCCGGTGCGCCAGCACCGGCACCGCGAGCGTCTGCAGGTCGTCCGGGAGGACGTAGTCCCGGCCCTCGAGGGCGGCCACCGCGCGGGCGGTGCGCAGCAGCTGGAGGGTGGCCCGCGGGGACGCGCCGAGCCGCAGGTCGGGCGCCTCACGGGTGGCGGTGACCAGGTCGATCGCGTACTGCTTGACCGCGTCGGCGACGTGCACCTGCCGGACGTGGCCGATGAGCCGGCGCACGGTGGCCGCGTCGGAGACCGGGCGCAGCTCGTGCAGCGGGTCGTTGGCCCCGTGCCCGTCCAGCATGGCCAGCTCGGCGCCGGCGTCCGGGTAGCCCATCGCGATCCGGGCGGTGAACCGGTCGCGCTGCGCCTCCGGCAGCGGGTACGTCCCCTCCATCTCGATCGGGTTCTGCGTCGCGATCACCATGAACGGGGTCTGCAGCTGGTAGGTCACGCCGTCGACGGTGACCTGCCGCTCCTCCATGCACTCCAGCAGCGCCGACTGGGTCTTCGGCGAGGCCCGGTTGATCTCGTCGCCGACCACCAGGTTGGCGAAGACCGCGCCCGGCCGGAACTCGAAGTCATGCGCCTCCTGGTTGTAGACGCTGACCCCGGTGACGTCGCTGGGCAGCAGGTCAGGGGTGAACTGGATGCGGCGGACCGAGCAGTCGATCGAGCGCGCGAGGGCCTTGGCGAGTTTGGTCTTGCCGACGCCGGGCACATCCTCGATCAGCAGGTGACCCTCGGCGAGCAGGACGGCCAGGGCGAGCCGGACGGTGGCCGTCTTGCCCTCGATGACCTGCTCGATGTTGGCCACGATGGCCTCGCTGGCGGCGCGGAACTCGTCGTGCGGCAGCAGACCGCCCACCTCGTCCCAGGTCTGTTGTGTCACGGGCCTCCTCCTCGTCGCCTGGACGGCAGCTCTGTATAGAGCACCTGGACCCGCCGTTGGGTTCGCGACGCCGAGCCTCGTCTGCCGCAGAAATCTCATTGGCCTCTCAGGCTAACCATGTTTGTCGTTGTCGCCGACCCCCGCAGGCGGTCGGTCGGTTACGCCCGGAATATTCGCCGGACCGGGGGAACGTCCCGACCTGTGGTCCGGGCGAGCTGGCCGCTGAGCCGGCGGGGTACACTGCCCGCATGGCCGGAGTCTTCCTGCTTCTTACCGAGCCGTGCTGATGCGCTGAACGCGCGACAGCACGGCGGCCCCTCCTGCGCGAGGGGCTTTTTTGTGCCCGCAGCAGACCTCCCCATATCCGACATGACCGCGCCGAGGAGACGCCATGAGTGAGGCAGCCGCACCGGCGACCGACATCCCCCCGTTCCGATACACCGCGGCTCTGGCCGACGGGATCGAGCGCCGCTGGCAGGACGCCTGGCAGCGGGAGGGCACCTTCCACGCGCCGAACCCGAGCGGCCCGCTGGCCGACCCGGACCATCCCCGGGCGGGCGCCGAGAAGCTGTACGTGCTGGACATGTTCCCGTACCCCTCCGGCGCGGGCCTGCACGTCGGCCACCCGCTGGGCTACATCGGCACCGACTGCTACGCCCGTTACCAGCGGATGGCCGGGCGGAACGTGCTGCACGCGATGGGCTTCGACGCGTTCGGCCTGCCCGCCGAGCAGTACGCGGTGCAGACCGGCACCCACCCGCGGACCACCACCGAGGCGAACATCGAGCGGTTCAAGGCGCAGCTGCGCCGGCTGGGCCTGGCCCACGACGAGCGGCGCTCGGTGGCCACCATCGACACCGACTTCTACCGCTGGACCCAGTGGATCTTCCTGCAGATCTTCAACTCCTGGTACGACGCGGACGCGAAGAAGGCCCGGCCGATCGCCGAGCTGATCGCCGAGTTCGAGGGCGGCGTCCGGCCCACCCCGGACGGCCGGCCGTGGGCCGAGCTGACCGTGGGCGAGCGGCGGAAGGTCGTCGACGACCAACGGCTGGCGTACGTGTCGGAGGCGCCGGTCAACTGGTGCCCGGGGCTGGGCACCGTGGTGGCCAACGAGGAGGTCACCGCCGACGGCCGCTCCGAGCGCGGCAACTTCCCGGTCTTCAAGCGGAACCTGAAGCAGTGGATGATGCGGATCACCGCGTACGGGGACCGGCTGCTGGAGGACCTGGACACCCTGGACTGGCCGGAGCCGATCAAGCTGCAGCAGCGCAACTGGATCGGCCGCTCCACCGGCGCGCACATCGACTTCCCGACCGCGGTGGCCCCGGTGCGGGTGTTCACGACCCGGCCGGACACCGTCTTCGGCGCCACCTACCTGGTGCTGGCCCCGGAGCACGAACTGGTCGACGTCCTGGTGCCGGCCGCCTGGCCGGAGGGGACGAAGGACGCCTGGACCGGCGGGCACGCCAGCCCGCGGGCCGCCGTCGAGGCGTACCGGAAGGCCGCCGCGGCCAAGACGGACGTGGAGCGGCAGGCGGAGACCAAGAAGACCGGCGTCTTCGTCGGCGCGTACGCCACCCACCCGGTCACCGGCGGCCCCATCCCGATCTTCATCGCGGACTACGTGCTGGCTGGTTACGGCACCGGCGCGATCATGGCGGTGCCCGCCCAGGACGAGCGGGACTGGGACTTCGCCGAGGTCTTCGACCTGCCGATCGTGCGGACCGTGCAGCCGCCGGCGGGCTTCGACGGCAAGGCGTACACCGGGGACGGCCCGGCGATCAACAGCGCCGCGCCCGACCGCGGCCTGGACCTGAACGGCCTGGGGGTGGCCGACGCCAAGGCCCGGATCATCGCCTGGCTGGAGGCCAACGGGCAGGGCGCCGGTGCGGTCACCTGGCGGCTGCGCGACTGGCTGTTCTCCCGGCAGCGCTACTGGGGTGAGCCGTTCCCGATCGTGTACGACGAGACCGGCGCGCCGATCGCGCTGCCCGAGTCGATGCTGCCGGTCGAGCTGCCCGAGGTGGACGACTTCTCGCCGAAGACGTTCGACCCGGAGGACGCCGAGAGCACGCCGGAGACCCCGCTGTCCCGCCGGCGCGACTGGGTGGAGGTGGAGCTGGACCTGGGTGACGGGCCCAAGCGCTACACCCGGGAGACCAACGTGATGCCGCAGTGGGCCGGCTCCTGCTGGTACGAGCTGCGCTACCTGGACCCGACCGACACGCAGCGGTTCGCCGAACCGGAGAACGAGGCCTACTGGATGGGGCCGCGCGCGGCCGGCGACTCCGGGGGCACCGACCTGTACGTCGGCGGCGCCGAGCACGCCGTGCTGCACCTGCTGTACGCCCGCTTCTGGCACAAGGTGCTGTACGACCTGGGCCACGTCTCGTCCATCGAGCCGTTCCACCGGCTGTTCAACCAGGGCATGATCCAGGCGTACGCGTTCACCGACCCCCGGGGCGCCTACGTGCCGGCCGAGGAGGTCGTCGAGGTCGACGGCCGGTACTTCCACGGCGAGACCGAGGTGACGCGCGAGTACGGCAAGATGGGCAAGTCGCTGAAGAACGTCGTCACCCCGGACGAGATGTGCGCGGCGTACGGCGCGGACACCTTCCGGGTGTACGAGATGTCGATGGGCCCGCTGGAGGTGTCCCGGCCCTGGGAGACCCGGGCGGTGGTCGGCTCGTACCGGTTCCTGCAGCGGGTCTGGCGGGCGATCGTCGACGAGCAGACCGGCGCGCTGCGGGTCACCGACGCGCCGGCCGACGACGCGACCCGCCGGCTGCTGCACAAGGTCATCGACGGGGTCCGCGGCGACATGGAGGGGATCCGGTTCAACACCGCGATCGCCAAGCTGATCGAGCTGACCAACGCGCTGACCCGGCTGCCCGGGACCCCGCGCGAGGTGGCCGAGCCGCTGGTGCTGATGGTGGCCCCGTTCGCCCCGCACATCGCCGAGGAGCTGTGGCGCAAGCTGGGCCACGAGACCTCGCTGGCGTACGCCGACTACCCGACCGCCGACCCGGCGCTGCTGGTCGCCGAGACCGTCACCTACCCGGTGCAGGTCAACGGCAAGGTGCGCGGCCGGGTCGAGGTGGCCGCCGACGCGTCCGAGGACGACGTCCGGTCGGCCGCGCTGGCGGCGGTGGCCGGCTCGCTGGGCGGCAAGGAGCCCCGCAAAGTCATCGTCGTGACGGGCCGGATGGTCTCGATCGTCGCCTGACCGTCACCACTCCACCGCAGGCGCGTCCCGGGCTCGGGCGCGCCTGCGGCGTGCTGGTGCCTCGTCGCGCGGTCCGTTCCCGGGGCCAGGCAGGCTACCTGCCGCCGGCTACGAACTTGATGACGTGGATGAATCGGCCGCCGGAGCGCGCGAGCCCACGCCGGCAAGTCGTCTGCGACATCAAGTTCGTAGGTGCCCTCGGGGTGTCCGGCCGGTCAGCCGCATCCGTGCGGCGGCCGGAGGACCGTCAGCGGCCGCCGAGGGCGGCCTCGACCGCCGGGCGGTGCCGGAGCAGCCATTCCTGCCAGCCGCGTACCGCCTCGACCGCACCGGCCGCGCGGAGCCGGCGCATGCCCGGGTCGTTCCGGTCGGCCCCGGCGTCGATGCCCCGCCAGGTGCCCTCGATCTGGTCGAGCATCACGTCGAGCAGCTCACCCCGGGGCAGCGGGGCCTGGTAGGCGTCGCAGAGCAACCGGCAGCGGCGGCCCAGCTCGGCCGGGTCGGCGTCGCCGCCGAGGGTGGCCCAGTGCCAGCCGGCGAAGGCCAGGTCCTCGATCCGGCGGCCCGGCCCGGCCAGGTCCCAGTCCAGCAGGGTGACCGGCAGCGGTCCCGCCGGCGTGTCCCGGTACACCGTGTTCTTGGGCGACAGGTCGCGGTGGCAGACGGTCTCCGCGCCGCCGGCCAGCTCGCCGCCGGCGCAGGCGTCGTGCAGGGTGCGGATCAGTCCGGCCAGGCCGGCCAGCGCGGCGTCGGAGCAGAAGGACGGATCCTCCCGCTCACGCCAGGGCACCCGCCCCTCGACGTGGGCGAGCACCTGCCGGCCCCGCTCGTCCACCCCGAGGTACGCCGGCGCGAGGCCGGGCGCGGCCGCGGCCAGGTGCCGCAGCAACCGGGCGACGAAGTCCGCGTTCTCCGCCGGGGGAGTGCGGCGGACGGTGCCCCCGACCCGGACCACCGTGGCGATGAACCCGCCGGGCAGCGGCTCCTCGGCGCGGGCCATCTCAGCTCGGGCCGAGCCGGCGCTGCCGCTCGGCCCGCCACCAGCGCTGGATGATGACCAGGCTGGCGATCAGCCCCAGGCTGGCCGGGGCGGCGGCGTACCAGTTGACGCCGCCGGGGGAGCTGACCGCGGCGCCGATCGCGGCGTAGCCGAACGCCGTCGGGGCGGCGGCGATCACACTGCCGGCCAGGAACGGCAGCACCCGCGCCCCGGTGGTGCCGTAGCCGTAGCTGACCAGGCCGAAGCCGGCGATCGGCAGCAGCCGTACGGTGATCACGCCGAACACGCTCTGCCGGGCGAACCAGCCGTCCAGCCGGGCCAGCCGGCCCCGCACCCGCTCGGCGACGAACTCCCGGCCCAGCAGGCGGCCGACGGCGAAGCCCAGCGCCGCCGCGAGCAGTGCCGCGCCCAGCGAGTACGCGGCGCCGGGCAGCGGCCCGAAGATCGCCCCCGCGGCCAGCGTCACGAAGGTCCGCGGCACCAGCGCCACCAGCAGCAGCGCGCCGACGGCGACCGCGGCGACCGGGGCGTAACCGCCGAGGGAATGGGCGAGCCGGGGCAGCTGCGTCGGGTCGGGCCGGGGCACCAGCAGCAGGGCCACCCCGAACCCGCCGAGGAGCAGGAGCAGCAGCGCGAACCGGCGCGCCGACGGCTGCCGGAGCAGCCGGACGAAGCGGCCCGACCCGGGTCGTCGCCACCGTCCGGCGGCGCCGGTCACGGTCGGGCGGCGGCGGTCACCGCGGCGCGGCGCTCGGACCGGAGCCGCTCGGCCCAGGTGTCGTCGAGGGCGGGGAGCTGGTGGATGCCGGTCGCCCAGCGCAGCAGCAGGTCGGCCAGGGCGGGGTTGCGGGCCAGCGCCGGGCCGTGCGAGTAGGTGCCGAGCAGCTTGCCCCGCCACGCGCCCTCGGTCGCCCCGTCGTTGCCGACACCGGTGGTCACCCGGGCCAGCGGGGACACGTCGGAGCCGAGGTGGGTCCGCCCGCCGTGGTTCTCGAACCCGGTCAGGTAGGGGATGCCCAGCCGCGCGTCGATGTCGCCGGCCAGCTCGCCGACCGCCCGGGTGGGGCCGCGGTCGGAGGAGATGTCCAGCAGCCCCAGCCCGGTGCACTTGGTGCCCTTGGCGAAGAACGAGGTGCCGAGGAGCTGGTAGCCGGCGCAGACGCCGAACACCACCGAGCCCTGGGCCACCGCCCGGTGCAGGCCGCCGTCGGCGATCAGCCGCTGGGCGCCCAGCGCCTGCGGGCCGTCCTCGCCGCCACCGATGAGGTAGATGTCGGCCGTGGCGGGCAACCGCTGGTCGGAGCGGACCTCCAGCACCTCGACCGGCATGCCGCGCAGCTGGGCCCGGCGGGCCAGGATCAGCGCGTTGCCGCGGTCGCCGTAGGTGGAGAGCAGGTCGGGGTAGATCCAGACGATGCGCAGGCTCTCAGTTGACACGGTCCAGCTCCGCTCGGATGTCCTGGAAGGCGGTGTAGTTGGCGATGACCTCCAGGCGGCCGGGTGGCACCGCCCGGATCGCCTCGTCGAAGCTCCGGACGTGCTGGAACGGCACGCCGTTGACGTCGAGCCGGACGGCCAGGTCGTACGCCCGGTCGCCGGTGATCAGCACCTGCCGGCCGCGCAGCGGCGCGAAGTCGACGTCGAAGAGCCAGGAGGTGTCCAGCCCGTCGGGGTCCCGCGCGTTGATGGAGAGCAGGGTCGGGGCGACATCGGCCATGTCGAAGGCCTCCAGCCAGCTCGCCGGGTTCTTCGCCAGCAGCAGCCGGATGTTGCGCCCGTCCCGGTCGACCTGCGCGTAGCGGCCGGCGACCGAGGTGACCGAGCCGAGCCGGGAGACCGCGTCGACCGGCCGTACGCCGAACTCGGCGGCGACCGCGAGCGCGGTGGCCGCGTTGCCGAGGTTGACCTTGCCGGGGAGCTGGAGGTGGACCTTGTGCCAGGCGCCGGTCGGGTCGAGCACGCCGTCGTCCTCGACGGTCCACTGCGGTTCGGGGCGGCGCAGCGGGCAGCCGGTGCACCACCACTGGTCGCCTGAGCGCTGGATGGTGGAGCCGCACTCCGGGCAGACCCAGGAGTCGTCGTGCCAGCGCTGGCCCGCGCTGAACCAGGTGACGTGCGGCGGGAAGTGGCCCTGGGCCGGGTCGGCCGGCGGGGTGGCCGCCCAGACCACCATCGGGTCGTCGGCGTTGGCCACCACCCGGACGTCCGGGTGCCGGACCAGCGCGGCGCGCCAGAGCTGCGCCATCATGGCGACCTCCTTGGCCCGGTCGAGCTGGTCGCGGGAGAGGTTGAGCAGCGCGACCACGTGCGGGTCGGTGGCCTCGATCACCTGCGCGAGGTAGTGCTCGTCGACCTCCAGCACCGCGTACGGGGTGCTGCCGGCCTTGGCCAGGGCGGAGGTGTGGCCGGTGGGCATGTTGGCGCCGAAGGAGTTGGTGGCCACCCGGCCGAGCACGCCGACGGCGGCGGTGGTGAGCCGGGTGGTGGTGGTCTTGCCGTTGGTGCCGGACACCAGGGCGATGGCGCGACCCGCCGAGAGATGGGCCAGCAGGTCCGGGTCGATCTTGAGACCGATCCAGCCGCCGATGACCGAGCCGTCGCCACGGCCCGCCGCCCGCGACAGCGCCGCCGCGGTCCGCGACACGGAGCTGGCCACCTTTGCCCGCATGGGCATCTTCGCGTCCGTCACGCGAGCGAGGTTACCGGACCTCGGGACCCGCCAGATCGCCGCCGACGGCGATCCGTTCGGCCGGGGACGCCCGGCGGACGGCCATCGGGCGCTCGGCCGGACGGAGTCGATCAATGTCGGGTAGCGGACCGGCCGCACGGCGCGCCGTCGCCCTCCACTCCGCCCCACCCCCTTTGACGTGCTGTTTTGCGCGCGGAAACGCCGCGCCACGCGGGCGTTTCCGGTTGCAGGTGGAGGGAAGTGGAGTAGAGTGGGGCGCGATGGTGAGGCCGGGAGGGCCACACCGGCCCGGGGGGTCAGCGGCGCCGCGAACGCCGCTCAGGGCGAGGGGGTTGGGCCGATGTTCCTCGGCACCCACACTCCGCGCCTGGACGACAAAGGCCGGTTGATCCTGCCGGCGAAGTTCCGGGATGAGCTGGCGGGGGGTGTCGTGATCACCAAAGGGCAGGAGCGCTGCCTCTACGTCTTCCCGATGCCCGAGTTCCAGCGCATCGCCGACCAGTTGCGCGCGCAGCCGATGACCAGCAAGGCGGCCCGGGCCTACAGCCGGGTCTTCTTCGCCAGCGCGCACGACGAGGTCCCGGACAGGCAGGGGCGGGTCACCATCCCCGCGCACCTGAGGTCCTACGCCGCGCTCGACCGGGATCTGGTCGTGATCGGCGCGAGCACCCGGGTGGAGATCTGGGACAAGGGGGCCTGGGAGGCCTACCTCGCGGAGAGCGAAGACGACTTCGCCGACATCGAGGAGGGGGTGCTGCCCGGCGGTCTGTAGGGCGTGACGGCGCCCGACGTACTGCGAGATCTCCAGCCGCTTTCGAGTTCCTGGCACCCCTTCCCCGGTGCCAGGCGCACGATCCGATACGGAGGGCCGCGGCCTCCGGCGGGCGGGAGCGGATGGGGATCTGGCGGTATGACGAGGCGTCGTGACGACAACGGACGCGGCATGGACGGAAGTGGGTCTCAACCAGTGGGGGTCGACATGGGGGAGCTACGCGGCACGCACGTGCCGGTGCTGCTCGAGCGGTGTCTCGAGTTGCTCGCCCCCGCGCTGGGGCGGACCGGACGCACCGTCCACGTCGACGCCACGCTGGGCCTGGCCGGCCACGCCGAGGCGGTGCTCGAGGCGCACCCGAACACGGTGCTGATCGGCCTGGACCGGGACACCGAGGCGCTCGCCCACGCGCGGGTCCGGCTGGCCCGGTTCGCCGACCGGATCCACCTCGAGCACGCCGTCTACGACGAGCTGCCCGACGTGCTCGACCGGCTCGGGTACCCGGCGATCGACGGGATTCTGTTCGACCTCGGCGTCTCGTCCCTGCAACTGGACGCACCCGACCGCGGGTTCGCGTACGCGCAGGACGCGCCGCTGGACATGCGGATGGACCAGACCCGGGGGGTGACCGCCGAGGAGGTGGTCAACACCTACTCCCACCCGGAGCTGGCCCGGGTGCTGCGGGTGTACGGCGAGGAGAAGTTCGCGGGGCGGATCGCCTCGGCGATCATCCGGGAGCGGGAGCGTGCCCGGATCACCTCGTCGGCGCGACTGGCCGAACTGGTCCGAGAGAACATTCCGGCACCAGCCCGGCGAACCGGTGGACACCCGGCAAAGAGAACGTTTCAGGCTTTACGGATCGAGGTAAACAGGGAACTGGCAGCGCTGGAGACGGCTCTGCCGGCCGCCCTGGACCAGCTCACCGTGGGCGGCCGCATGGTGGTCCTGTCCTACCACTCGCTGGAGGACCGGCTCACCAAGCAGGCGCTCGCCGACCGGGTCCGCAGCAAGGGCCCGATCGACCTCCCGGTCGAACTGCCCGGGTCGGGCCCGACGTTCCGGCTGCTCAGCCGGGGTGCCGAGCTGCCCGGGGAGGCCGAGGTCGCGGCCAATCCGCGCGCCGCCTCGGTGCGGCTGCGGGCCGCGGAACGGCTCGACCCGGAGGCGACCCGGCAGGGGCGTACCGACCGCGAACGGTACCGCCGCCGGGTGAAGGCGATGCACCAACCGGGGACGGGGTCACCGGGGTCCGTGCCGGACCCGGGTTCGGCTCCGGGGGACGGGAACGGGACGGACGAAGAGGGGGAGGGGACATGAACATCGACAAGCGCGACGGCCGGGACGCCGTCGGGCAGCGCGCACCGCGGTCGGGGGGCCGGACCACGGCGCAGCGCAGCACGCGAACCACGACGGCGGGGGCCGACCGGCCCGACCGTCGGCAGGAGACTCGCGCCCGGGGGGCGCGCGAGTTTCCCACCCAGGGCAGCGCCGCGCTGCGGCCGGCCGAGCGCACCCGGACCAGCGGCACCGCCTCGCCGCGGCTGCGGGTCGCCCCGCCGCCGCCGGTCCGCGTGCCGCGGGCCCCGTTCGTCGGCCTGATCCTGGTGCTGGTGGTCGGCGGGGTGCTCGGCATCCTGGCCGTCAACACGAAGATCAACGAGAACGCGTTCAAGCTGGAGAAGCTCCAGCAGCAGCAGGCCAAGCTCGACGTCGACCAGCAGCAGCTGGAGAAGGAGATCGCCGAGCAGAAGGCCCCGGGCAACCTCACCGCCAACGCCCGCAAGCTGGGCCTGGTCGAGTCCGAGGACCCGGCGTACATCCGGCTGCCGGACGGGAAGACGATCGGTGTGCCGCACCCGGCGGAGGGCGCGCCGTCCATCACCAGCCAGCAGGGCAACGGGGGCTGAGCAATGCCGCCGAGATCGGAGGATCCGCGCCGGGACGCCACGGGCTCCCGGCGCGGCTCGTCCCGGGGCGGCGAGCCCCGGGAGCCGGGCGTC
>NZ_JBSGJR010000112.1:0-14425 GCF_053605645.1 Micromonospora sp. NPDC003776 | reverse complement strand
CCCGGCGTCAGCGCCGGGCCGGGTCCGAGGTCACCGGGTCGACGGTGACCTCGTCGAAGGCGGGCGCCCCGTCCACCGCGTCGGCCCCCACGGCGACCGACCGGCCGGTGTCGGGCAGGTCGAGGCTGGAGCGCAGGGTGACCGGCTTGAGCAGCAGCGCCGCGACGATGCCGACCACCGCGATGGCCGCGGAGATCAGGAAGATGTGCCCGGTGGCGTCGCCGTACGCGGCCCGGACGATGTGCTCCACCGGCGCGGGCAGCGCGTCCAGGTTGAGGTTGCTCTTGCCCCCGCCCCCGGAGGTGGGGAAGCCGGCGGCGGCCAGGTCGTGGGTGATCCGGTCGGTGACCCGCCGGGCCAGCACCGCGCCGAGCACGGAGACCCCGATGGTGCCGCCCAGCGACCGGAAGAACGCCACCGAGGAGCTGGCCGCGCCGATGTCCTTGAGCGCGACGGTGTTCTGCACCGCGAGCACGAGGTTCTGCATCGTCATGCCGACCCCGACGCCGACCACGAACATGGCCGCGCCGACCAGCAGCAGGGAGGTCTCGTGGTCGATCGTGCCGAGCAGGGCGAACCCGGCCACCAGGATGATCGACCCGGCGACGATGTACGGCTTGATCCGCCCGGTGGCGGTGATCAGCCGGCCGGCGACGATCGAGGAGAGCAGCACCCCGGCCATCATGGGGATGGTGAGCAGGCCGGCCTCGGTCGGGCTGTAGCCGCGCCCGATCTGGAAATACTGGCCGAGGAAGACGGCGCCACCGAACATGGCCATGCCGACCGCGAGGCTGCCGAGGATGGCCAGGGCGGTGGTGCGCTCGCGGACGATCTTCAGCGGCACCACCGGTTCGGCGGCCCGGGACTCCACCCAGACGGCCAGCGCGAGCAGCAGGACGGCACCGCCGACCATGGCCGCGGTCTGCCAGGACAGCCAGGCGAACGAGCCGTCGACGAACGAGATCCAGATCAGCAGCACGCTGACGCCGGCGGCGATCAGGGTCGCGCCGAGGTAGTCGATCTTCACGTTGTCCCGGCGCAGGGTGGGCAGGTGCAGGGTGACCTGCAGCAGGAGCAGCGCGATCACGGCGACCGGCACGCCGACGAAGAAGCACCAGCGCCAGCCGAGCCAGGACGTGTCGACGATGAGGCCGCCCAGCAGCGGGCCGCCGACCGTCGCGAGCGCCATCACGCCACCGAGGTAGCCGTTGTAGCGCCCCCGCTCCCGCGGCGGGATCATGGCGGCGATGGCGACCTGGACCAGGGCCTGCAGGCCGCCGACGCCGATGCCCTGGAAGGCGCGGGCGCCGATGAGCTGACCGGCGTTCTGGGCGAAGCCGGCGGTGACCGAGCCGGCGAGGAAGACCAGGATGGCGACCTGGATGAGGATCTTCTTGCTGAACAGGTCGGCCAGCTTGCCCCAGATCGGCGTGGTCGCCGTGGCGGTGAGCAGGGTGGCGGTGACCACCCAGGTGTACTGGGTCTGCGAGCCGTTGAGCGCCCCGATGATCTTCGGCAGGGCGGTCGAGACCACCGTGCTGCTGAGCATCGCGACGAAGAGCACGAGCAGCAGGCCGCTGAGGGCTTCCAGCGTCTGCCGCTTGCTCATGGGTGCGGCTTCCGCCGTTGCGGTGGGTGCGCTCATCGCGCGTCCTCCAGGTTGTCGTGGTGTGCGAGGGCGACCTCGAGGTCGCGGGTGAACCGGCCCAGCGCGGCGGACAACGCCGCCACCTCGTCGGGGGTCCAGTTCGCCAGTGCCCGGGTGAGCACCGAGCCGTACCAGTCCTGGGTGTCGACGAGGGCGGCCCGACCGGCGTCGGTGACGGTCAGCTGGCTGGCGCGCCGGTCGGTCGGGTCGGCCTGCCGCTCCACCAGCCCGTCCGCCACCAGGGCGGCCAGGGCTCGGCTGACGGTGGACGGGTCGAGCCGGGTGCGCTCGGCCAGGTCCCGGGCGTGGCACCCGGGCGAGCCGGCGTCGATGTGGCGCAGCAGGCCCACCAGGCCGAGCGGGATGGCCGGCCGATCGTGGGCGCGCCGCTGCTTGAGCAGCCGCACGCCCTTCAGCAGGTCCTGCAGCCGCGTGCCGAGTTCACGGGTGGCGGTGTCCACGGATCTCCTCCAGGCCGGCGTTGGTTGCCTCAAGCAATAATCAACGAATCTTGCGCAGCAGGCAAGTTTGCACATTGAGAAGCACGTCACCTACCCTGGCAGGCATGACGGAGGGCGGCGGGCTGCGCGAGCGCAAGAAGGCCGCGACCCGCCGTGCCCTGCACGAGGCCGCGCTGCGCCTCGCCGCCGAGCAGGGGCCGGACCGGGTCACCGTGGAGGCGATCGCGGACGCGGCGAACGTGTCCCGGCGGACCTTCTCCAACTACTTCTCCAGCAAGGAGGAGGCCCTCTTCCACGGCGACACCGCACGGCTGCGCCGGATGCTGGACCTCCTCCACGAGCGGCCCGCCGACGAGCCGCCGTGGACCGCGCTGAGCGCGGCCGCCGTGCAGCTCGCCGAGGAGGTCTACGACGACGCGGCGATGTCCTGGCTCACCCGCAGGCGCCGGCTGCACGGGCACCCGGGGCTGATCGCGCACCAGGTCGCCGCGTACACCGCAATCGAGCGGGAGCTGGCCGGCGAGCTGGCCGGCCGGGTCGGCGGCCCGGGCGCGGCGCTGCGCTCCCGGGTCCTGGCGGCGACCTTCCTGGCCACCCTGCGGGTCGCCGTCCAGCACTGGCTCGAACACCCGGACGAACCGCTGGCGGACACGCTCCGGGCCGCTCTGGCCGAGGCCGCTCCCGCACCGTCGCCGACCGCGCCCTGACAAATCGCCGTACGGCGCGGCGACCGGCCGCCCGGACACCGCGACCCGCCGTAGCACGAGCCAACGGAGCGCGACGCCTCCGCCCGGTGCAGAATGGCGGGCATGGTCGGGCGACGGGCAGCCAGGGCGGCACGAACCCTTGGCCTCGCGGCCTGCGCGACGGCCTTCCTCCTCTCCACCGCCTCCCCGCTCGGGCCGGCGACCGCCGCCCCCTCCCCCGCCGGCACCGTGGTGGCGCTCGGCGACTCGGTGCCGGCCGGCACGGCCTGCGGCTGTTCACCCTTCCCCGACCTGTACGCACGGCTGCTCGCCCCCACGACCACCCCGGTGAACCTGGCCCTCGGTGGCAGCACCTCGGCGGATCTCGACGGGCAGCTCCGCTCCCCGGTCGCGCAGCAGGCGCTGCGCCGGGTCGCCGCGGTGCTGATCATGGCAGGGGCCAACGACATGGTGCCGCTGGTCGAGTCCCGCTCCGGCGCGGCCGCCTACCGGGCGACCGCCGAGCTCGTGGGCGAGCATGTCGCCGCCGCGGTCACCGCGCTGCGGGACCTGCACGGCGGACCGCTGCCGGTCCTGGTGCTCGGCTACTGGAACGTCAGCCGGGACGGGGCGGTCGCGCGGGACAGCACGGACGCCGCGGGGCTCGCCGAGGCCGACACGGCCACCGCGTACGTGAACGACGCGCTGCAGGCGGCGGCGGGCCGCAGCGGGGCGATCTACGTGGCCACGTACCCGGAGTTCCGCGGCCCCACCGGCCAGGCGGACCCCACCGACCTGCTCGCCGACGACGGCGACCATCCCAACGCCCGTGGCCACGAGGTGATCGCCCGCGCCGCCTACGCCTCGTCGGCGGACGCCCTACGCGCCGCGCCCCGGTGAACTGTCACAGGGCGGCGCTACCGTCGCCGGGTGGTCACCGTCGACGACGTCCGGGCGCTCGCCCGGACGCTCCCCCGCACCAGCGAGCACCTGATCCGCGACCGGATCAAGTTCCGGGTCGGCCGGATCGTCTACGTCGCCTTCTCGCGCGACGAGCGGACGATGGGCTTCGGCTATCCGAAGGAGGAACGGGACGGCCTGATCGCGGCCGAACCGGAGCTGTTCTTCCTGCCCCCGCCCGCTGACCTGCGCTACCACTGGGTGTGCTGCCATCTCGACCGTCTCGATCAGGAGCAGATGACCGAGCTGGTCACCGAGGCCTGGCGGATGGTGGTGCCGAAGTTCCTCGCCCGGGAACGGCTCGGCGACTGAGCCGGCGGGCGGCACGGGCTTCGGTGAGAACGGTCTCACGCCGTACGGTCCGGCCATGAGCAGCGCGCCGAACCCGACCACGGCGGTCGTCCGGTCCTACCGGCCCGGGGACCACGACGCGGTCTACGACATCTGCGTCCGCACCGCCGACGCCGGCGGGGACGCCCGCGGCCGGTACGCGACCGACGACCTGATGCCCGACCTGTTCGCCGGCCCCTACCTGCACCTCGAACCGGAGCTGGCGTTCGTGCTGGAGGATGCCGGCCGGGTCGTCGGCTACGTCCTCGGCACGGCGGACACCCCGGCCTTCGCCCGCGCCTACCGTCGGCAGTGGATCCCCCGGCTGGCGCACCGCTACCCGGAGCCGACGAGCCCGCCGCGCACCCCCGACGAGGAGATGCTGGCCCTGCACCACCGGCCCGAGCGACTGCTCCTGCCGGAACTGGTCGACTACCCGGCCCACCTGCACATCGATCTGCTCCCCACGCATCAGGGGCGCGGCCACGGCCGGCGGCTGCTGGAGACGTTCCGGGCCGCCGCGGCCCGGGCCGGCGCGCCCGCCCTGCACGTCGGCATGGTCACGGCCAACGTGCGGGCGCGCGGCTTCTACGACCGGCTCGGCTTCCACGTGATCCCGGTGCCCGACCCGGGGCCGCTCACCTACCTGGGCCGCGCCACCGGCGACTGAGCGGCCGGGTGGGGGCGATTGCCCCCCGAATCCGCCCCGCGACCGGCACGGCGCTGGGAGACTCGTCCGGTGGAGGGCGAGCAGCGGCGTGGCAAGCTCGGGCCCGCCGTTCCCATCGCCCCGGCCGCCCGGGTGGACAAGTTCGAGGTCTTCTTCGACCTCGTCTTCGTGGTGTCGTTCTTCATCATCACCCGGGCCACCGCGGCGAACGTGACCTGGCGGGAGCTGCTGCACGCGCTGCTGGTGCTCGCCGTGCTGTGGTGGTGCTGGGTCGTGCACAGCGTGGTGGCCAGCCGGTTACGCCTCGGTGAGGGCTTCGTCCCGGTGCTGATGGTGATCGGCATGATGGCGCTGTTCACCTTCGCGCTGGCCCTGCCGCAGACCTTCGGCGGCCTGCACGAGGGGGCGGCCGGTCCGATCCTGGTGACGTTCAGCTACATGGTGATCCGCGCCGTGCACCTGGCGCTCTACGCGCACGCCACCCGGGGCCTCCCGGCCGCCCGCCGCAAGCTCTACCAGTTCGTCCCCGAGGTCCTGATCACGACGATCCTGCTCTTCGTCGCGGCACTGGTCCCCCCGAGGGTCGACCACGACGGGACGGGGCTCTGGCTGCGGGACGGGCTGTGGATCGCCGTCGTGGTGATCCAGTACGCCAGCGGCCTGCTGGCCGGCACCAACGGCTGGGAGATCACCTCCGCCGAGCACTGGACGGAACGCTACGACCTGATCCTCATCATCGCGCTGGGCGAGTCGGTGATCTCGGTCGGCGTCGGCGGCAACCTGATCGGCAAGCCGGTGACCTGGCCGGCCATCCCGGCGGCCATGTTCGGCATCCTGTTCACGGCCGCGCTGTGGTGGGCGCACTTCGACATGATCGGCCCGGCCGCCCGGATCGCGCTGCACGCCGCCCAGGGCAGACCACGGGTAGCCATGGGCCGCGACGCGTACGCGTACCTCTACCTGCCGATGATCGCCGGCGTCATCCTGTTCGCCATCGGCGCCGAGGAACTGGTCCGCACCATCACCGACCCGACGGGTGGGGTCGGTGAACGGGGACACGGACCGGCGGTGCCCATGCTGTTCGCCGGGGTGATGGTCTACCTGGCCGCGGACATGGCGTTCCAGTGGCGCACGCTGCGCACCCTGTCGTGGACCCGGGTCGGCGTGCTCCTGGCGCTGGCGGCCGGACTGCCGGTCGCCGAGCGCCTGCCGGCGGTGGTCGCGCTCGGGCTGCTGACCGCGATCTGCGTCGCGCTGGTCGCGGTCGAGCTGGTGCTGCTGGCCGACGCCCGGCACGCGCTGCGCCGGACGGTGTTCGAGGAGAAGGCGCACCACGAGACCAGCGAGGCGGCGTGGCGCGCCCGCTGGCACGACGGCGGCCCGGAGCAGTCCACGCAGTGACGGTCGCCCGTGCGCGACGGCGGGGCCGGCGGGCCGTAGAGTCTCCGCGTGATCGAGATCGACACCGACGTCGAGCTGTTCCACCCGGCCGAACGGGTGTGGCGGACATTGACGGACCCGGCACTGCTCGCCAAGTGGTTCACCGAGGTCACGGCGGCGCCGGACGCGCCGGACCGGCGGCTGCTGCGGACGGCCGGGCGGCCCGGGTTCGACGCCGACGTCGAGGTCGAGGTGGTCCGGCTGCAGCCGCCGGAGCTGCTGGTGCTGCGCTTTCGGGAGGGCGCGCGCCGCAGCCGGCTGAGCGCCACGGTCGTCCCGACCGGCCACGGCTGCCGGCTGACCGTCCACGAGTCGCTGGAGCAGGGCGACTGGGACGCCGACAGCCGGTTGGCGCATCACCAGCAGGCCATCGGCGTCCAGCTGCCGGCCATTCTCGACTGGCTGGCATTCCAGGAGGTCGACCTGCGCCGCGCCGAGGGTGGGCTGACCGCCGAGCTGCCCGTGGTTCGAACGCGAACCGGGGCCGGTCGGCGCCGGGCGGTGCTGATCGGCGGGGTGGTCTGCCTCGCCCTGGCCGGCGGGGTGGCGATGTGGGCGGCCCGCCCGCAGTCCCCGGCACCCGCGCCGCCGCCGGACGGGACGCCGTTGGTGCTGCCGAGCGTCCGGAGCCGCCTGCCGGAGGCCGGCCTGTCCCGCGCGCCCCGGAGCCCGCGGAGCAGTGTCGCCACCGCCACCGCCGCCCCGAGTCCGACGGTCTCGCCCAGCCGCACCCGCACCGCGAGCGCGTCGGCGGTGCCGCTGGTCGCCACGTACCGCACGGTCGCCGACCGGGTCTTCGGTTACCGGGGTGAGGTGGTGGTCGACAACCCGGGCAGCGCGCCGAAGCAGACCTGGACGGTGGTGGTCACGGTGGGCTCGGGGGCCACGGTCGGCAACGTCAACGGGGCCGAGGCGGCCCAGGACGGCGCGGAGGTGACCTTCACCGGGGCGGCGATCCCGGCCGACGGTTCGGCGACGATCCGGTTCGACGTGCGGGACCCGGATCCGCTCAGCGAGGCGCCGAAGGGCTGCACCGTCGACGGCAGCCCCTGCGCCGGCCTGTAGCTCACCCACCGGCGCCGCCGGACGGACGCGGATCCGCCCGGCGGCGCCGGTGGGCGGGTCAGCTGCGGTTGATGGTGAACGTGCCGGTGGTGTTCCGGATGTCCTGGTAGTTGTCGGTCAGCCGGAGGTTGGTGAAGGTGGCGGAGCCGACCGCCGGGCCCTGACCGGGCTCGGGCAGCTCATTGGCCCAGATACCGAACCCGGACTTGGCGTCGAACGCGTCACCGCTGCGCTTCGCGCCGGAGATCGACACGTTGTTGAACACGGTGTCGGTGATCGGATTGTCCGGCTGCCCGTTGGTGTACCTGGTCTGGAACATGATCCCGGAGTACGTCGGGTCGACGATGTCCACGTCGGAGACCCGGATGCCCCGGAACTCCTTCGAGGCGGAAAAGAGCCACATCGCCGGGAACGTCTGCTGGCCCCAGAAGTGCCCGCCGGAGCGGACCAGCGAGACGTTCTGGAACTGGGTGGGCGGGCTGGCGCCGAACCCGACGAACGGGTAGCCGAAGTCCAGCGAGCTGATGGTGATGCCGGAGTACGTCAGCTGGTCGGCGATGTAGAGGTTGCGGAAGGTGTTGTCGTAGCCGCCGTACACGGCCACCCCGGCGGCCCGCCAGGTGAGGGTGGCGGTGAGGTTCTCGAAGACGTTGCCGTGGTTGCCGGTCGACGCGCCCTGGTCGGTGGCCGAGAAGAGGGCGAAGGCGTCGTCGCCGTTGGACCGTCCCTCGGAGTTGGTGACCAGGCTGCCGGTGCTGCCGTTGGTCATGTTGACCGCGTCGGCGAAGGTGTCCCGGAACCGGCTGTCCCGGATGGTCAGCCCGGTGACGCTCACCCCCCAGTACGCGCAGACGGTGTGCTCGACCCAGACGCTGTCCAGGGTCAGGTTGTCCACATCCGTCAGCTCGCCCCAGACCTTGCCGGGCCCGTCGATCCGATTGGTGTAGTTGCCGAAGAACGCCAGGTGCGCGAAGGTCGAGCCGCTCGCCGAGGACTCCACCCGGAAGCCGGCGTCGGTGTTCTGCTGGCTGGTGGGTGTCTGGAAGCGGGTGTACCACATGCCCGCGCCGACCACCTTGACCGGCTTGCCGTAGACCTGGAACTTCTGGGCGGTGTCGTACGTGCCGGGCGGCAGGTAGACGCCGATTAGGGTGCCGGTGGTGTCCATCCGGACCGCGTCGAGGGCGTTCTGCACGTCCGCGTGACTGAAGCCGTTCGGCACCGTGTAGCGGGCCGGGTCCGGGTTCGGCCGGGGCGACACCAGCTCGGTGTTGACGAAGTCGATGGCGTACGTGGTGGTGTTGGCCGGGTCCTTCTGCAGCCGGATGGTGGCGCCGGCCGGAACGGTCGAGTTGAGCATGACGTTCGCCTCGTCGTACAGGTGGCGCGGGGCGCCGGCGCTCGGCGAGTCGCTCGGCCCCGCCTCGGCGCCGTAGAGCCAGCTGTGCTTCGAGGTCAGGTTGATCGGCTTGTGCAGCACCCCGTTGACGTAGATGTCCAACGTGGCGTCGATCCCGCCGCCACCCGCGGAGTCCGGGATGGAGAAGCGGGTGACCAGGGTGTTGGTCGCCGCCCGGGTGGTCCACTCGACGTACGCGCCGGTGGTGTTGAGGGTGACCGCGCGGCGGCCGGACGCCTCACCGGCGAGGTCGCCGATGGTCCGGTTGGGCCCGACCACCTGTGCGCCGCCGCCGATCCGCCCGTCCTCGGCCTCGTACATGTCGTACGGCAGGTTCGCGCCCCGGCCGACGAAGAGCGACCGGTCGCTGGTGTTGTTCTGCTGCTTGACCGGCAGCTCGTTGGCGTCGACGGCGAGCGCGACCCGCACGATGTACTTTCCGTTGGCCGCGGTCCAGCTGCCCAGGTCCACGGGCGCGCTGGTGGCCCCGGCCGCGATGGTGCCGCTGTAGGCGCCGGTCAGGGTGCGCACCACCGAGCCGGTGTCGCTGAGCAGGGTGAGGGTGATGCCGTGGGCCCCGCCCGTCGAGGCGACGGTGCCCTGGTTGCGGATCGACATCGCGAAGCCGACCGGGGCGCCGGCGCTCGGGGTGCCGGGTGACCAGGTGACCGCGCCGGTCACCAGGTCGGAGCTGGCCACCGGGCTGACCGTCAGCGAGGCGGTCCGGCTGTTGTTCGACTCGTTCTGCTCGATCACCGTGTTCGCCTCGTCGACGACGGCGGTGACCTGGTAGGTCGCGGCGTTGCGTGCGCCGATGTCGAGCGTGACGCTCGCCGAGGCGCCGGCGGCGAGGGCGCCGATGGCCGCCGTGCCGACCTTCGTCGTGCCCAGGTAGAACGTGACGGCGCAGGCGGCCGAACCGGCGGTGCCGGCGTTGCGGACGGTGGCCGACAGGGTGACCGGGTCGGTCTCCACCGGTGCGGCCGGGGCGGACGACAGGCCGGTGACGGTCAGGTCGGGGTTCGGCGCCGGGACGCCGATCACCTGGAGCTCGGCGACCTGGCCGTTGGCCGAGCCGGAGTTGGCGGTGAACTGCAGCCGCAGGTCGGCGGCGGTGGCGCTGACCGGGATGGTGACGGTGTTGCTGCTGGTCGGGCTGAACGCGTACGTCGCCGAGCCGACCAGGGTGGTGAAGGTGGACGAGGACTGCTCCCGGCCGAGCACCTGGAAGGTCTGGGTGCGCGGTCCCCAGATCGGGTCCGGGTTCAGCTTCACGACGAGCGCGCTGACGCTGGCGTTGGCGCCGAGCGCCACGGTGAGGGTGCTCGGGTACGCCCCCGGCGCACCCTCCCAGTAGGTGGTCACGTCGTCGTCGTTGGCGTTGGCGGCGGCGTAGACGTGCACCACCGAGCTGGCGGTGATCGGCTTGCCGACGGCGAGGTTGCTGCCGCCCGGGGTGCTGCCGGTACGGGTGACCGTGTTGGACGTCGCCGAGACGTTCCCGGCCGCGTCCCGGGCCCGCACGTAGTAGGAGACGATGGCGCTGTCCGGCTGGGAGTCGGTGTACGACAGGGTGGTGCCGCCGACGCTGCCGCGCAGCGCGTTGTTCGCGTACACGTCGTAGCCGGTCACGCCGACGTTGTCGGTCGAGGCGGTCCAGGTCAGCCGGATCTGCCCGGACACCGGCTGGGTGTACGCGAGGTCGCCCGGGGCGGTCGGCGCAGTGGTGTCGCCGGTGTTCCCGGTGCGGGTGACGGTGTTGCTGTCGGCGGACTGGTTGCCGGCCGCGTCGTGCGCCCGTACGGAATAGGAGACGGTGGTGCCGGCCGGCTGGGTGTCGGTCCAGGACAGGGTCGAGGCGCCGACGGTGGTGCGCAGCGTCCCGTTGGCGTAGATGTCGTAGCCGGTGACACCGACGTTGTCGGTCGAGGCGCTCCAGGTGAGCCGGACCTGGTCGGGGGCCGGCTCGGTGAGGGCCAGGTTGCCGGGGGCGCTGGGCGGCTGGCTGTCCCCGGTGGCCGGGCCGTAGACCTCCAGTTCGGAGAGCTGTCCGGCGGGCCAGCCGGTGTTGGCGGTGAACAGCAGCCGGACGTACCGGGTGGCGGCGGCGGCGAGGCTGATGGTGACGGCGTTGCCGCTGCCCGGGTTGAACGTGTATCCGGCGGAGGCGACGAGCGTGCCGTACGTGGACCCGTCGGTGCTGCCCTGCACGGTGAGCGTCTGGGTGCGGGTGTCCCAGCCGGCGGGGAGCTTGAGCACCAGCTTGTCGACGCCGACGGTGCCGCCGAGGTCGGCGCGGATCCACTGCGGGAAGCCGTTGTTGGCGCTCTCCCAGTAGGTGCCGGCGTTGCCGTCCGCCGCGTTCGCCGCGCCGTAGACGTCGGCGTGGCTGCTCTCGGCCATGGTCCGGCCGAGCGCCAGGTTGGTGGTCGAGCTGGTGACGCCGTAGACCTCCAGCTCGGCGAGCTGGGCGGCCGGCCAGCCGGTGTTGGCGGTGATCGCGATGCGGACGTACCGGGTGGTGGTGGTCGGGAGGGCCAGCGTGACGGTGTTGCCGCCCGCCGGGCTGAAGGTGCGGGCGGCCGAGGCGACCACGGTGGTGAAGCCGCTGCCGTCGGTGCTGGCCTGCACGGAGAGGGTCTGGCTGCGCGACTCCCAGGTGGCGGGGAGCTTCAGCACCACCTGGTCGACCGGTACGGCGGCACCCAGGTCGACCTGGGCCCACTGCGGGAAGGCGCTGCCGGCGCTCTCCCAGTACGTGCCGGCGTTGCCGTCGGTGAGGTTGCCGGCGGTGTACGCGCCGTTGGCGCTGCTGGCCGAGGCGGTCCGACCGAGGGCCAGGTTGGGGCCGCCGGCCGCGGCGGCCGGGGACGGGGGCGGCGCGACGACCGCCAGCCCGACCGCGGCGAGCACCGCGACCAGGCGGGTACGGATTCTGGACATGGTGGGGGGACACCTTCTTCCGGGGACGTGGAGAGGTGGGTGTGGTGGGGGTGACGGGGTCCCCGCCGCGTCGCGGGGACCCCGAGGAGGTCAGCTCGCGTAGACCTCGAACTCGCTCAGCTGGCCGGCCGGCCAGCCGGTGTTGCCGGTGAAGGTCAGCCGCAGGTGGCGCGCGGCGGTGCCGGGCAGGGTGACGGTGGCGGTGTTGCCGCTGGCCGGGTCGAAGGCGTATCCGGCCGACGGCTTGACGGTGGTCCAGCTCGTCCCGTCGGTGGAGCCGAGCACGGTCAGGGTCTGGGTCCGGGTCTGCCAGGCCGAGGACGGGGGCAGCTTCAGCACGATCCGGGCCACCGGGTACGCCGCGCACAGGTCGACGGTCAACGACTGCGGGAAGGCGTTGTTGGCGCTCTCCCAGTAGGTGCCGGCGTTGCCGTCCACCGCGTTCGCCGCGCCGTACACGTCGGCGTGGCTGGTCTCGGTGACCGGGCGGCCGGCGGCGAGGTTGCCGCTGGGCGGCGGCGTGCTGCTGGGCGGGGGCGTGCTGGTCGGCGGCGGGGTGGTGGCCGTGCCGCCGTACACCTCGAACTCGGCGGCCTGGCCGGCGGGCCAGCCGGTGTTGCCGGTGAGGCTGAGCCGGACGTACCGGCGGTCGCCCGCGGGCAGCGGGATCGACACCGTGTTGCCGGTGGCCGGGTCGAAGGTGTAGCCGGCGGACGCCTTCGCCGTGGCCCAGGCGGAACCGTCGGTGGAGCCGAGCACCGCCAGGGTCTGGGTACGCCGTTCCCAGCCTGGCGGAAGCTTCAGCACCACCCGGTCCACGGCCCGTGCCGCGCCGAGGTCCACCGTCAGCGTCTGCGGGAAGGCGTTGTTGGCGCTCTCCCAGTAGGTGCCGGCGTTGCCGTCCACCGCGTTGGCCGCCACGTACGTCTGGGTGCTGCTGGACGCGGTGGCCGGCCGGCCGACGGCGAGGTTGCCGCCCGACGGCGGCGGGGTGGTCGGCGACGGGCTGGGCGTGGGACTGGTCGGTGTCGGGCTGGGCGGGGCGGACGGGCCGTTGCCCCACTGCGGCTCGGGCCACGGCCCGCAGTACGGGCTGGCCGAGTACCAGCCGGAGTTGCCGACGCCCTGGGTGATCTGGAAGCCGCTGCCGACGCAGTTGTACATCGGGTTGGCCTGGGCGATGCCGGTGGCCTGGACGTTGGTGAAGCTGACCTGGCTGGGCGCCTGCACCTGAAGCGCGAAGGTGCCGGCGCCGTCGATCCGCACGTTGGTCAGGTTGATCCCGCTGGTCTGCCCCTCGATCCAGTGCAGCGCGGCGTACGAGCTGTCCAGGATGTCGGTGTCGGTGACGTTGATGGTGGCGCCCTGGATCGGCTCGTTGAGCGCGGAGAACCAGAGTGCGCCGACCCCGAACCGCCAGTTGTAGTCGGAGTTGCCGTTGCGGATCAGGGTGTTGCGGGCGACGGTGATCGTGCCGGCGACGGCGGTCGGGCCGTTCACCCCGGGATAGCGGTTGGCCACGTGGATGCCGCCGCCGTTGGTGACCGAGTCGGCGGTCACGTTGTCGGTGATCCGGATGTCCCGGCCGCCGTAGGTGACCAGGTTGTTGGCCAGAATGGTGACGCCGACCGTGTTGAAGGTGAAGGCGTTGTTGACGTTGGGGACGTTCTGCGCCCACATGGCCAGGCCGTCGTCGCCGGTGTTGCGGACGAAGGTGTTGGTCACCGTGGAGTTGGTGACGCCCCAGTGGAAGTTCACTCCGTCGGCGGTCTGGTCGAGGATCCGGCTGTTGCGGATGGTGAGGTTGTCCATCGGCCCGTCCATCCAGGCGCCGACCTTGGTGTGCTGGAGCCAGAGGTTGTCCACCACCGAGTTCGACAGCGCCCCGCCGAGGGCGTTGACCTGGTCCTCGTCGACCCGTTCCCGGATGTCACCGATGATGGCGAAGTCCCGCAGGGTGACGTTGCGGCTGGGGCCGCCGGCCTCGTGCGGACGGATCTCGCCGCCGTAGCCGCCGCCGGCGACGTACTTGCCGTAGATGCCGGCGCCCCGCTTGCGATCGGTGGGGTGCCGGCCGCCGAGCACCGAATACCACGGCCCGGCGCCGCGCAGGGTCACCCCGTCGACCACCACGTGGTCCCAGAGGGTGAAGGTGCCGGCGGGGATCCAGACCGGCTTGCCCTGCACTTTTCCGGCGTCCACGGCGGCCTGGAATTTCGCCGTGGAGTCGGTGGCGCCGGTCGGGTCCGCGCCGAAGTCGGTGACCACGTCCAGCACGCCGGACGGCTTGGGGAGTTGCCCGCCGACCAGCTCGAAGTCGGCCAGGTCGATGGTGAAGGTGGGCGACTGCGCGGTCGAGGAGACCTGCAACCTGATCTTCGTGCCGGCCGGGTAGGTGGTGCCGAACAGGGTCCGGGCCTCGTCGTAGAAGTGGTGCGGGTCGGTGTCGCCCGGGTTGTTGTTGAACGGGTAGCCGCCGTAGTACCAGCCGTACCGGGAGGTGACCGGGACCGCCTTCACCAGCGCGCCGTCGGCGCGCAGGTCGATGGTGGCGTCCCGCCCGGTGCCGGCGGCGTTGTCCGGCAGGCTGTACCGGAAGGTGACCGCGTCGGCCGGCGCGGTGAGGGTGAACTCGACGTACTCGCCGACGGCGTCGAGGGTGACCGCCTCGCGACCGGAGGCCTCCGACGGCAGGGCGCCGTAGTGCCGGTCGGGGCCGATCCGGGTGTCGATGGTCATCACGGCCTTGCCCTTGCCGAACGCCTCACCGGACCAGCCGGCGTCGAGCTGCTTCGGGTAGCGGGCGTAGCCGTTGGTCAGCAG
>NZ_JBSGJR010000111.1:0-14532 GCF_053605645.1 Micromonospora sp. NPDC003776 | reverse complement strand
CCGGCGGGAGATCCCGACGTCGGGCAGGCGCAGGTTGGCCTGGGCCCCGGCCCGCCACTCCCGGGCCAGCAGGGCGTACACCACCTCGTCGGTCCACTCGCCCTTGACGTACTCGTTCTCCCGCAGGTACGCCTCGCGTCGCATGCCGAGCCGTTCCAGCACCCGCGCCGAGGCGGTGTTGCGGCCGTCGAGGCGGCCCACGATCCGGTGCAGGCCGAGGCCGTCGAAGGCGAGCCGCAGCATCTCCCGGGCAGCCTCGGTGACGTACCCGTGGCCGACGTGGTCCGGGTGCAGCACGTACCCGATCTCGCCCTGGCGGTGCTCGGCGCTGGTCCAGACCAGCAGCACGTCGCCGATCACCTCCCCCGTCCCCGGCAGCACCAGCGCCAGGTTCAGGACGTCACCCTGCTCGCGGAGGGCGGTGCGGGTCCGCATCCGCTCGATCGCGGCCACCGCGGCGGCCCGGTCGTAGGGGTCGTGGTAGAGGTAGCGCGTGACGTCCGGGCGGGAGCGGTAGGCGTGCAGGACGTCGAGGTCGTCGGCGGTGAAGGGGCGCAGCACCAGGCGATCGGTGCGCAGCGGCAGGTCGGGGACGAGCATCCCGGCAGGTTAGGGCCCCGCTCTCCGGTCGGTCACCCGGATTTCCCGGCGATGCCGTCGGGCGGAGCCGTTCCCGGTACGCCGGCCCGGGCGGGCCGGAGCGAGGTCGCGCCGGACGATCAGGTCGCCCGGCGCGGATCGCGGATCGGCCAGGTCAGCCGACCGCGGCCATGACCTCGTCGGAGACGTCGAAGTTCGCGTAGACGTTCTGCACGTCGTCGCAGTCCTCGAGGACGTCGATCAGCTTGAAGACCTTGCGCGCGCCGTCCTCGTCCAGCGGCACGTTGACGCTGGGGATGAGGGAGGACTCGGCCGACTCGTACTCGATGCCGGCGTCCTGCAGGGCGGTGCGCACCGCGATCAGGTCGGTCGGCTCGGAGACCACCTCGAACGCCTCGCCGAGGTCGTTGACCTCCTCGGCGCCGGCGTCGAGGACCGCCATCATCACGTCGTCCTCGGTGGTGTCGGCCTTGGGGACGATCACCACGCCTTTGCGGGAGAACATGTACGACACCGAGCCGGCGTCGGCGAACGAGCCGCCGTTGCGGGTCAGCGCCGTGCGCACCTCGGTGGCGGCGCGGTTGCGGTTGTCGGTGAGGCACTCGATGAGCAGCGCGACGCCGTTCGGGCCGTAGCCCTCGTACATGATCGTCTGGTAGTCGGCGCCGCCGGCCTCCAGGCCGGAGCCCCGCTTGACCGCGCGGTCGATGTTGTCGTTCGGGACGGAGTTCTTCTTCGCCTTCTGGATGGCGTCGAAGAGGGTGGGGTTGCCGGCCGGGTCGCCGCCGCCGGTCCGGGCCGCGACCTCGACGTTCTTGATCAGCTTGGCGAACATCTTGCCGCGCTTGGCGTCGATGACGGCCTTCTTGTGCTTGGTGGTCGCCCACTTGGAGTGGCCGGACATCTCATACCTCCGTCTGTTGACTCACGCCTGCGTCGACTGTCCGCGCCCGCGCCACACCGGGACCGACGTGCGGTCGGATGGGGGGCGGCGGCGGGCGGTGAGCCCTGCCGAACCGCGGCAATCCTACCGAGGTGGCACCCCTCGGTGTCACACACGGCACCGGACCGGGCGTGGAACGGGTCCCGGACCGACCGGTCCGGGACCCGCGGACGGGGCTCAGGCGGCCCGGACGAGGTCCACGAAGTAGCGGTGCACCCGCAGGTCGCCGGTGAGCTCCGGGTGGAACGAGGTGGCCAGCAGGTTGCCCTGCCGGACCGCGACGATCCGGTCGGCGGCCGGCCCGCCGGTGACCCGGCCCAGCACCTCGACACCGGCGCCGACCCGCTCCACCCAGGGAGCGCGGATGAACACCGCGTGGAACGGCTCACCCCCGACCCCGGTGATCTCCACGGGCGCCTCGAACGAGTCGACCTGCCGGCCGAAGGCGTTGCGCCGGACGGTCATCTCGATGCCCTGGAAGCCGCGCTGGTCCGGGCGGCCGTCGAGCACCTCCGTGGCCAGCATGATCATCCCGGCGCAGGAGCCGTAGACCGGGAGGCCGGCGGCGATCCGCTTGTCGATCGGCTCGCGCAGCTCGAAGATGTCGACGAGCTTGCTGATCGTGGTCGACTCGCCGCCCGGGATCACCAGCCCGTCCACCGCGTCCAGCTCGCCCGGCCGGCGGACCGGCCGGGCGTCGGCACCGGCCCCGGCCAGGGCGGCCACGTGCTCGCGCACGTCGCCCTGGAGGGCGAGCACCCCGATGACCGGCCGGTTGCTCATCGCGTCCGTCACCAGCCGCGCTCGGCCAGGCGGTGCGGGACCGGGATGTCGTCGACGTTGATGCCGACCATCGCCTCGCCGAGGCCGCGGGAGACCTTGGCCAGCACGTCCGGGTCGTCGTGGAAGGTGGTGGCCTTGACGATCGCGGCGGCGCGCTGGGCCGGGTTGCCCGACTTGAAGATGCCAGAACCGACGAAGACGCCCTCGGCGCCGAGCTGCATCATCATGGCCGCGTCGGCCGGGGTGGCGATGCCGCCCGCGGTGAACAGCACGACCGGCAGCTTGCCGCTCTCGGCGACCTCCTTGACCAGCTCGTACGGCGCCTGCAGCTCCTTGGCGGCGACGTACAGCTCGTCGGCCGGCAGCGACTGGAGCCGGCGGATCTCCTTGCGGATCTTGCGCATGTGGGTGGTGGCGTTGGAGACGTCACCGGTGCCGGCCTCGCCCTTCGAGCGGATCATGGCGGCGCCCTCGGTGATCCGGCGCAGCGCCTCGCCCAGGTTGGTCGCGCCGCAGACGAACGGGACGGTGAAGGCCCACTTGTCGATGTGGTTCTCGTAGTCGGCCGGGGTCAGCACCTCGGACTCGTCCACGTAGTCGACGCCGAGCGCCTGCAGGACCTGCGCCTCGACGAAGTGGCCGATCCGGGCCTTGGCCATCACCGGGATCGAGACGGCGTTGATGATGCCGTCGATCATGTCCGGGTCGCTCATCCGGGACACGCCGCCCTGCGCGCGGATGTCGGCCGGCACCCGCTCCAGCGCCATCACCGCGACGGCGCCCGCGTCCTCAGCGATCTTGGCCTGCTCGGGGGTGACCACGTCCATGATCACGCCGCCCTTGAGCATCTCGGCCATGCCCCGCTTGACGCGGGCGGTGCCGACGACCGGGGTGGCAGTGGTGTTCGGCGAGGTGGATTCGGACACGGGTCATCGCTCCTTGGACCTGCTCGGGGTGGCTTGCGAACGAGGCTACGACGACGTCAACGCCGGTCCGACAGCCAATCAGACCCCTCGTGGCCTGCTCTGTGGCCCGGGTCACCGGACCCGGGCAGGGCCGGGGTCAGCCGGTCGGGACGTCCGCCGGAACGCTGAGCGTGGGGTCGTCGATGTCGAAGTACTGCGGCCACTCGTGGCCGCGCCCCATCCGGAGCAGGCGGACCAGCGGACGGCCGCGGGCCGCCCGGGCGTCCCGGACCAGGTCGGTGTGCACCTGACGGGCCAGGGCCAGCCGCCGGCTCGCCGCGATCACCGCCTCGCAGGCGGGGTCGTCCGGGTCCAGCTCGACCGCGCGCAGCTGCCGGGTGAGGTCGTTCTCGGCCGCCTCCCGCTCCTCGGGCACGGCGTCGAGGGCGATCCGGGCCGCCGCGTACAGCTCCACGCCGTACCGGCGCTCGGCCAGCACCGCCGCGGCGGCCGCGCGGCGCAGCAGGTGGGCGTCGAGCGCCCGGGCCGCGGACTCCGCCCGGGCCTGCAGCCGTTCCACCCGGCCGGCCGTCCAGATCAGGTACGCCGCGACCAGCCCGACGACCAGGACGCCGCCCACCACCCACCACATGCCCGGCATCGTAGTGCCGCTCCTCCTCCCGCCCGGTTCGCGCGGCCCCGGCCGACGCCCTCGTCACACCGGCAGCACCGGTCGCGGAGGTCAGGCCGGCTCCGCCCATTCCTGGTCCATGACCCGGCCGTCGGTGGCCTCGATCGCCGCCGCGTACACCTCCAGCACCCGGCGGGCCACCACGGGCCAGTCGAAGGTCGCCACCACCTGGTCGCCGCAGGCGGTCAGCGCGGCCCGCCGGTCCGCGTCGTCGAGCAGCTCGGCCAGGGCGGTACGCAGCGCCGCGGCGTCGCCGGTCGGGAAGAGCCGGCCGGCCCGCCCGCCGTCCAGCACCCGGCGGAACGCGTCCAGGTCACTGGCCACCACGGTGGTGCCGGCGGCGAGCGCCTCGGTGAGGATCATCCCGAACGACTCCCCGCCGGTGTTCGGCGCGACGTAGAGGTGCAGGCTCCGCAACATGCGAGGTTTGTCCGCCTCGGAGACCATGCCGAGGAAGGTGACCCGGTCGCGCAGCTCGGCCGGGAACTGGTCGTAGAGGTCCTCCGTGTCGCCCGGACCGGCGACCAGCAGGCGCAGCCCCGGCCGCTCCGGGGCGAGCGCGATGAAGGCGTCCCGCAGGATCGGGAAGCCCTTGCGCGGCTCGGTGAACCGGCCGAGGAAGCCCAGCGTCCCGCCGGTGCCGGGAGCACACTCCCCCGGCCAGCCGGGCAGCGGCTCCACCCCGGCGAACTTCGCCACCGCCACCCCGTTCGGGATCTCCACCGCGCCGCCGTCCATGTGCTCGACCTGCACCTTGCGGGCCAGGGCGCTGACCGCGATCCGGGCGGTGATCCGTTCCAGCAGGATCTGCAGCACCCCCTGCGCGGCGGAGAGCACCCGGGAACGGGTCATCGCGGTGTGGAAGGTGGCCACCACCGGGCCGCGGGCGCAGAGCACCGCCAGCATCGACAGGCTGGGGGTGAGCGGCTCGTGCACGTGCAGCACGTCGAACTCGCCCCGAGTGATCCAGCGCCGTACCCGGGCGGTGGAGACCGGACCGAAGGCGATCCGGGCCACCGAGCCGTTGTACGGCAGCGGCACCGCCCGGCCGGCCGACACCACGTACGGCGGCAGCGGCGCGTCCTCGTCCGCCGGGGCCAGCACGCTCACCTCGTGGCCCAGCCCGATCAGCGCCTCGGCCAGGTCCGTCACGTGGTTCTGCACGCCACCCGGCACGTCGAAGGAGTACGGGCACACGATGCCGATCCGCACGTCAGTGCCCTCTCCCTCAGATCGTTCCGGTCGTGGCCGGCGGTGCGGGGGCGTCCCTGCCGCCGGCGGTCACCCGTTGGTCCAGCCACATCCGCTGCAACATGTGCCAGTCTTCCGGATGCCGGGCGATACCCGCCGCCAGACAGTCGGCAATCCGTTGGGTCACCGACCGGACCCGGTCGTCCAGCGGGGCGCTCCCCGGATCGGGCAGGGCCAGCGGGCCCTCGAGGGCGGCGCAGGCGACGTGCGGCTCGTACCACATCGAGGCGACGTAGAGCGGGGCGCCGGTCCGGATGGCCAGCAGCGCCGGGCCGGCCGGCATCCGGGTGCGGCCGCCGAAGAACTCCACCTCGATCCCGCGGGCGGAGAGGTCCCGGTCGGCGAGCAGCGGCACCACGGCGCCCGCCCGCAGCCGGTCGACCAGCACGTCGAAGGCCGGACGGTCGCCGCCATGGGTGGGCAGGATCTCCATGCCGAGGCCCTGCCGGAAGGCGAGGAACCGCTCGTAGACGCCCTCCGGCTTGAGCCGCTCGGCGACGGTGGTGATCGGCCAGCCGGTGGCCGCCACCCAGGCCCCGGCGGCGTCCCAGTTACCCGCGTGCGGCAGCGCGACCACGGCGCCCCGGCCCGCCGCCACGTCGGCGGCGAGCATCTCCGCCCCGTCCAGGCGGAACCCGGCGAGGATCTCCCGGCGACTCAGCGCGGGCAGCCGGAACGCCTCCATCCAGTACCGGGCGTAGGAGCGCAGGCCCCGCTTGACCAGGTCGTCCAGCTCCGCCTCGGACACCTGCGGGCCGACCACCCGGCGCAGGTTGGCGCGCAGCCGGTCCGTACCCCGGCCGCCCCGCCGGTGGGCGCGGTCGGCGCCCGCCTGGAAGGCGGCGGCGACCACGGGCCGGGGCAGCGCGCGGGCCAGCCGCCAGCCGGCGACGTAGCCCGCCTCGGTGAGGTTCACTCCTGGCCGACCAGCTGCGCCTGCCGGTACACGTGGGCCATCCGCTGCCCGACCGTGAAGATCGAGACGGCGGCGAGCAGCCAGAGCGCGATCGGCAGGGCGGGGTCCAGGCCGAGGCCGGTGAGCAGGCCGCCCACACCGACGATGAGCAGCCGCTCGGTGCGCTCGGCGATGCCCACGTTGCAGCTCATGCCGAGCCCCTCGGCGCGGGCCTTGACGTACGAGACCAGCCCGCCGGCGGCCAGACAGAGCAGCGCGGCGGCCACCCCGGAGTAGTGGTGCTGGGTGGCCAGCCAGTACGCGACCGCGCCGAAGACGGCGCTGTCGGCGATCCGGTCCATGCTCGAGTCGAGGAAGGCCCCGAACTTCGTGGAGCCACCGCTCATCCGGGCCATCGTCCCGTCGAGCAGGTCGGTGAGCGCGAAGACCGTGACGATCAGCGCCCCGGCGACCAGGTGGCCGCGGGCGCCGAAGCCGAGCGCGCCGACGAGCACGCCGAGGGTGCCGGTCACGGTGACCGCGTTGGGGGACACGCCGGCGCGGAGCAGGCCGCGCGCGACCGGCTCCACGACGCGGGTCATGCCCGCGCGGGCCGTCACTTGGAAGATCTTCGCCATGGCGGTCCCACGATAACGGCCGGCAGCGGCCGGGGACACAGCCGGTCGTCCCGACCCGCCAGCCACTCTTGTGTCGACTCGGTAACGGGTGTGAGATCGAGCGTGGGAGGTGAGCCAGTTCACCGGAACACCGGTCCGCGTACCCGTCGTCCAGGAGACCACCGGAGGATATCGCCGCGGCACCCGACCGGGCCGCTTCCCCGTCGCGCGCGGCGGTCGCCACCACCACCGGCTGAGGGAGGTGCGCCGCCATGGCGCAGAAAAATCAGGAGAAGGGTGTCACCGGCGCCGCGCCGGTGGTGACCGAACCCGGCAGGGTTCGCAACGTGGTGCTCGTCGGGCACTCCGGTGCGGGCAAGACCACGCTCGTCGAGGCGCTGCTCGCGGCCAGCGGCACGATCGGCCGGGCCGGCGCCGTCACCGAGGGCACCACGGTCTGCGACCACGACCCCGCGGCGGTACGCCAGCAGCGCTCGGTCGCCCTGGCCTGCGCCCCGCTGCTGCACCGCGACGTCAAGGTCAACCTCCTGGACACCCCCGGATACGGCGACTTCGTCGGCGAGCTGCGCGCCGGGCTGCGCGCGGCCGACGCGGCGCTGTTCGTGGTCTCCGCCGTCGACGGCATGGACGCGGCCACCGCCGCGCTCTGGGAGGAGTGTGCCGCGGTGGACATGCCGCGGGCCGTGGCGGTGTCCCGGCTGGACCACCCGCGCGCCGACTTCGACGAGGCCGTAGCGCTCTGCCAGCGGGTCTTCGGCGACAACGTGCTCCCGCTCTACCTGCCCATGCTCGGCGACGACGGCGAGTCCGTCGCCGGCCTGATGGGGCTGATCACCCGACGCGTCTTCGACTACTCGAAGGGGCTGCCGCCGGCCGTCCGCGAACCGGACCCGGAGCACCTTCCGGCCATCCAGGAGTCCCGGAACGAGCTCATCGAGGGGATCATCGCGGAGAGCGAGGACGAGACCCTGATGGACCGCTACCTCGGCGGCGAGGAGATCGACACCGAGGTACTCATCACCGACCTGGAGAAGGCGGTCGCCCGCGGCCACTTCTACCCGGTGGTGCCGGTCTGCGCGGAGACCGGGGTCGGCCTGGACGCGCTGCTCGACGGGCTGGTGGCGGCGTTCCCGTCGCCGCTGGAGCACGAGCTGCCGGCGGTCACCGGGGTGGACGGCTCGCCCCGGCCCCCGCTGGACTGCGACCCGGACGGCCCGCTGGTCGCCGAGGTGGTCAAGACGACCGTGGACCGGCACGTCGGCCGGGTCTCCCTGGTCCGGGTCTTCTCCGGCACGCTCCGCCCCGACCAGCAGATCCACGTCTCCGGCCACGGCATGGCCGAGCGTGGCCACCCCGACCACGACGCCGACGAGCGGGTCGGCCACCTCTACAGCCCGCTCGGCGCGACGCTGCGCGAGGTGCCCGCCGCGGTGGCCGGCGACCTCTGCGCGATCACCAAGTCGGGCAGCGCGGAGACCGGCGACACCATCTCCGCCCGGGACGAGCCGCTGCTCGTCGCCCCGTGGGAGATGCCGGAGCCGCTGCTGCCGGTGGCGATCGTGGCGAAGAGCCGGGCCGACGAGGACGCCCTGGCCCGCAACCTGGCCCGGCTGGTCGCCGGCGATCCCACGCTGCGGCTGGAGCGCAACGCCGAGACCCACCAGCTGGTGCTCTGGTGCATGGGCGAGGCGCACGCGGACGTGGTGCTGGACCGGCTGCGCGCCGGCGGGGTCGAGCTGGAGACCGAGCCGGTCCGGGTGGCGCTGCGCGAGACCTTCACCGCCGCCGCCAAGGGGCACGGCCGGCACGTCAAGCAGTCCGGCGGGCACGGCCAGTACGCGGTCTGCGACATCGAGGTCGAGCCGCTGCCCCGCGGAGCGGGCTTCGAGTTCGTGGACAAGGTGGTGGGCGGGGCGGTCCCGCACAACTACATCCCGTCGGTGGAGAAGGGCGTCCGGGCCCAGATGGAGCGCGGCCTGCTCGCCGGCTGCCCGGTGGTGGACCTGCGGGTGACCCTCTTCGACGGCAAGGCGCACAGCGTCGACTCCTCCGACGCGGCGTTCCAGACCGCCGGCGCGCTGGCGCTGCGGGACGCCGCCGAGAAGGGCCGGCCGGCGCTGCTGGAACCGGTCGACGAGGTCACCATCCGGGTCCCCGACGCGTCGGTGGGCGCGGTGATGGGCGACCTCTCCGGCCGGCGCGGCCGGGTGCTGGGCACCGAGCCGGATCCGGACGCCGAGGGACGCACGCTGGTCCGCGCCGAGGTTCCCGCCACCGAACTGCTCCGCTACGCGGTCGAGCTCCGCTCGATGACCGCCGGCACCGGCACCTTCCGCCGCGAGTTCGCCCGCTACGACCCCATGCCCACCCACCTCGCCGACCAGGTCCGCAAGGAATCCACCACCCACCCCTGACCCGCTCCACCGCCCCCACTGCTGTCGATCAAGGACTTGTGGCGCCGGAAAGGCCGGAATCAGCCCGGTCCGTGCGGTGCCACAACTCCATGATCGCGGGTGCCTGGGGCGTGGGGCGTGGCGTCAGGGGCGGGCGGCGGGGACGGGGGGCATCGGCCAGTGGGGGCGGTCGGCGTCCCGGAGGGCGGCCGAGCGGAGGGCGGCGAGCCGGCGTTCCACCTCGGCGAACTGGTCGGGGGCGAGCGGGCCCCGGCGCAGGGCGGCGGCGTTCTCCTCCACCTGGGCGACCGTGCGCGCCCCGGGAATGGGCACGGTCCGGCCGCTGCGCGCCCAGATCCAGCCGAGCGCGCCCTGCGCGAGGGTCCGCCCGTCGGCGGTCAGCGCACCCCGTACGGCCGCCACCCGGCGCAGCCACTCGGGGGCCGGCCGGCCGCTGCGGAACCACTCCAGCCAGGTCGGTGCGGTGCCCCGCACGTCGTCCCGGGGCAGCGTGGAGTCCGGCCGGTACTTGCCGGTCAGCAGGCCCATGCCGAGCGGTCCGCGGGCGATGCTGGCCAGGTCGTGCTTGTCGCAGACCGCGAGCATGGCCGGCGCGTCCCGGAGCACGGACAGGCCGTGCTGCACGGCGGTGGCCCGGCGGGCGACCTGGGCGAAGGCGCCGGCCCGGTCGGCCCGGTCGGTGCTCCAGCCGTACGCCCGGACCAGCCCGTCGGCGACCAGGTCCTCCAGGGTGTCGATCAGCGCCTCGGCCCGCGGCACCGGCAGGTCGCCGAGGTGCAGCTGGTAGAGGTCGATCCGGTCGGTGCCCAGCCGGCGCAGCGAGTCGGTGACCGCCCGGCGCAGGTATCCGGGCGAGGCGTCCTCCCCGGTCGCCTGGCGGGATGCCTCGTCGAAGGTGTAGCCCCACTTGGTGGCGATCACCGCCTCGTCGCGGCGGCCGGCGAGCGCCCGGCCGAGGACCCGCTCGCCGTGCCCGGCCCCGTACGTGTCAGCGGTGTCGAAGAGGGTCACCCCGAGGTCGAGCGCGCGCCGGACGGCGCGTACCGACTCGGCGTCGTCGACGGCGCCCCAGCCCAGCGGCCGGGCCCCCTCCGCCCACGGCCCGCCGATCGCCCAGCACCCCATCCCGAGGGCACTGACCTCGATGCCACTGCGGCCCAACGTCCGCGTGCTGACTGCCATCGCCGCATCCTGCCACTTCGCGCACACTTGACGGGACGGACGTCACGACGCGTGCAGCCGGGAGGCACGGTCGGTCGGCGACGCGGGACCGACGGAGGATCGTTGAGCACGACGACGGACGAGATCGACCGGGCCACCGAGCTGCGGCCGGTCCCGCGCTGGGTGGCGCCCACCTTCGTGGCGCTGGCCCTGCTCACCCTGCCCTGGATCGGCTACCTGGCGCTGACCCTGCCCCGGCACGCCGTGACGGTGCACTACCGGGCCGCCTGGGTCGGCTTCGACCTGGGCCTGGTGGCCCTGCTCGGGCTGACCGCCTGGCACGCGTACCGGGGCGACCGGCGGGTGGTGCTCGCCGCCGCCGGCACCGCGACCATGCTGGCGGTGGACGCCTGGTTCGACGTCGTCACCACCCCCCGCGGCCCGGACCTGGTGGTGTCGGTGCTGCTCGCGGTGCTGGTCGAGCTGCCGCTCGCCGGGGTCTGCCTGTGGATCGCCCGGCACGGCGACCAGATGGTCGACCGCCGGCTGCGCCAACTCGCCGTCCGCGCGCAGCTCGCCACGGACCGGGCCGAATCGGCCCAGCGCACCGCGGCCACCGCCCGCCGGCGGCTGGCCCGGGTCCGGGGCCGACTGCGCTGAGGTACGGCCGGGTCAGGCCGGCCAGGCCTTGGCGAACAGGTCCCGGGTGTCGGCGAGCAGCTGCGGCAGCACCTTCGTCCGGCCGATCACCGGCATGAAGTTGGCGTCCCCGCCCCACCGCGGCACCACGTGCTGGTGCAGGTGGGCGGCGATGCCGGCGCCGGCCACGCCGCCCTGGTTCATGCCCAGGTTGAAGCCGTGCGCGCTGGAGACCCGGCGGACCACCCGCATGGCGTCCTTGGTGAACGCGGCCAGCTCGGCGGTCTCCGGGGCGTCCAGCTCGGTGTAGTCGGCGACGTGCCGGTACGGGCAGATCAGCAGGTGGCCCGGGTTGTAGGGGTAGAGGTTGAGCACCGCGAAGACGTGCTCGCCCCGGGCGACGATCAGGCTCTCGTCCGGCGGCAGGCCGGGGGCGCGGCAGAACGGGCAGCCGGTGGGCTTCTCGTAGCCGCCCTCGGGGCGGTCCTCACCGGAGATGTAGGTCATCCGGTGCGGCGTCCAGAGCCGTTCCAGCCCGTCCGCCAGGCCGTCGTCGGTGCCGTCCTCGAACTGTCGATCCGCCCCAGTCACACCGCAGATCCTACGGCCGTCCCGCCGGAGCCGGCCGCGGCCGGTGGGTCGGGTGCCCGGCGCCGGGCCGGCCGCGCGGCGAGATGGGTGGCGAGGCGCGGCACGGCGGCCCCCGGTCGCCCGGTACGCCGCCGTGCCGGCAGGTCGTCCGGTCAGCTCTCGGCCGACGGACCGGCGTTGGTCCGGGAGGTGACCACGTCGACGACGTGGGCCACCGCCTCGGCGATCGGCACGCCGTTGCGCTGCGACCCGTCGCGGTAGCGGAAGGAGACCGTGCCGGCGGCCACATCGTCGTCGCCGGCGATCACCATGAACGGGATCTTCTGCTGCTGGGCGTTGCGGATCTTCTTCTGCATCCGGTCGTCGCCCGCGTCGACCTCGGCCCGGATCCCCTGCTTGCGCAGGGTGGTGACGAAGTCCTGGAGGTAGTCGGTGTGGTCCTCGCGGATCGGGATGCCGACCACCTGCACCGGGGCGAGCCAGGCCGGGAACGCGCCGGCGTAGTGCTCGGTGAGCACGCCGATGAAGCGCTCGATCGACCCGAACTTGGCGCAGTGGATCATGACGGGCTGCTGCCGGCTGCCGTCCGCGGCCTGGTACTCCAGCCCGAAGCCCTTCGGCTGGTTGAAGTCGTACTGGATGGTCGACATCTGCCAGGTGCGGCCGATGGCGTCCTTGGCCTGCACGGAGATCTTCGGACCGTAGAAGGCCGCGCCGCCCGGGTCGGGGACGAGGTCGAGCCCGGTCTCCAGCGCGCACTGCTCCAGCACCGCGGTGGCGGTCGCCCAGTCCTCGTCCGTACCGACGAACTTGTCCGGCTTGGCGTCGTCCCGGGTCGACAGCTCCAGGTAGAAGTCGTCGATGCCGAAGTCGCGCAGCAGGCTGAGCACGAAGCCGAGCAGGTGCTTGATCTCGGCCGGCGCCTGCTCCCGGGTGCAGTAGGAGTGCGAGTCGTCCTGGGTGAATCCGCGCACCCGGGTCAGCCCGTGGATCACGCCCGACTTCTCGTACCGGTAGACCGAGCCGAACTCGAACAGCCGCATCGGCAGCTCACGGTAGGACCGCCCGCGCGACCGGTAGATCAGGTTGTGCATCGGGCAGTTCATCGCCTTGAGGTAGTAGTCGCTGCCCTCCATCTCCATCGGCGGGAACATCGTGTCCTTGTAGTAGGGCAGGTGTCCCGAGGTGTGGAAGAGACCTTCCTTGGAGATGTGCGGCGTCCCGACGTACTGGAAGCCCTCCTCGATGTGGCGGGTGCGGACGTAGTCCTCCATGACCCGCTTGAGCACGCCGCCCTTGGGGTGGAAGACCGCCAGGCCGGAGCCGATCTCGTCGGGGAAGCTGAACAGGTCGAGGTCCGCGCCGAGCTTGCGGTGGTCGCGCCGGGCGGCCTCCTCCAGCAGCTTCAGGTACGCCTTGAGCTCGTCCCGGGTCGGCCACGCGGTGCCGTAGACCCGCTGCAGCTGCGGGTTCTTCTCCGAGCCCCGCCAGTAGGCGGCGGCCGACCGCATCAGCTTGAACGCGCCGATCAGCCGGGTGTTCGGCAGGTGCGGGCCCCGGCACAGGTCCGACCAGCAGACCTTGTCCTCGTTCGCGGCGAGGTTGTCGTAGATGGTCAGCTCGCCGCCGCCCACCTCCATCACCTCGGAGGAGTCCAGCCCCTCCCCCTTGACGTCGATCAGCTCCAGCTTGAACGGCTCCGCGGCCAGCTCGGTTCGCGCCTCGTCCAGGCTGGTGAACCGGCGCCGGCGGAACCGCTGGCCGGACTTGACGATCTCCTGCATCCGCTTCTCGAGCTTCGCCAGGTCGTCCGGCTGGAACGGCTTTTCCACCCGGAAGTCGTAGTAGAAGCCGTTCTCGATGGGCGGGCCGATGCCGAGCTTGGCCTCGGGGAAGACGTCCTGCACGGCCTGGGCGAGCACGTGCGCGGTCGAGTGGCGCAGCACGTTCAGCCCGTCCGGGGTGTCGATCGCCACCGGCTCGACGGTGGTCTCCTCGGCCGGCTTCCAGTCCAGGTCGCGCAGCTGACCCTGCGGGTCGCGGACCACCACGATCGCCTTCGGGCCGGTCATCGGCAGTCCGGCCGCGGCCACCGCGTCGGCCGCCGTGGTCCCGGCGGCGACGACGACGGGGTCGGCCACGACGGGGGTACGGGGTGCGGACACGATGACTCCTGTCGTCGATGGGTATCGGAGGTGCCGTTACCGGCCCCTGCGATGCTATCGGTCGCCCGTTTCGCACCGTCGGCGACGCCGGGGTCGTCCCGATCGGCGGCCGGAGTGGATTCCGTCCCGCGTTGAACCTTTCCGCGCTCCGGGCCGAACTACCGGGTGTGGCCGGGCCGGTGCCGGCCCGCGTCGAGACGGATGGGGACGATCATGAGGATGACCCGTCGGGGCCGGTGGTGGGCGGCGGCGGTGCTGGCCGCCGCGATGGGGGCGGCCGGCTGGCCCGGCGCCGCGAGCGCGGCCGGGGTGACGGTGACGACCTCCCCCGCCCAGGTGCGCCAGGGCGACGCGATCGAGCTGGCCGTGGTGCTGCCGGAGGAGCGGCCCGGCAGCCGGACCACCCGGATCGAGCTGCGCATGCCGGCGGACGCCCCGACAGCGGGTACACCTCGCCGATCGGCCTGGGCTTCCTGCACTCCAGCGACGAGTACAAGGTGATGGCGCTGGCGTCGTACGGCACCCCGAAGCACCTCGGCATGCTCCGCGACCTGGTCCGGGCCACCGACGACGGCGGCTTCCACGTCGAGCGGATCGACTGGGCCAGCATGGCCAAGGCGCGCAGCGCCGACGGTGAGATGACCGACGAGCACGCCGACCTCGCCGCCAGCGTGCAGACCCGGCTGGAGGAGATCATCCTCGACCTCTCCCGCTGGCTCCACGACGCCTCCGGGGGCGCGCCCACCCTCGCCCTGGCCGGCGGGGTGGCGCTGAACTGCGTGGCCAACGCCCGGATCGCGGCCGAGGGGCCGTACCGGGACGTCTGGGTGCAGCCGGCGGCCGGCGACGCGGGCAC
>NZ_JBSGJR010000110.1:0-14561 GCF_053605645.1 Micromonospora sp. NPDC003776 | reverse complement strand
CCGCCCGGGCGGGCGGGGCGCGCTCCGCCCCCGGGGGGCCGGGCCACGCCTCCCCCCCCCGGGGGCCGGCCGCCCCGCGCCCGCTTCCACGTCGCCGGTCAGGCGGGCGCGACCGCCCGCGAACGCCGCATGGTGAGCACGTACTCGACCAGGGAGATCAGCACGTGCTTGGTCGACTCCCGGTTCCGGGCGTCGCAGGCCACCACCGGGATGTCGCTCGAGATCGCCAGCGCGTCCCGGACGTCCTGCGGGTCGTGGTACTGCATCCCGTCGAAGCAGTTGATGGCCACCAGGTACGGCAGCCGCCGGTGCTCGAAGAAGTCGATGGCGGCGAAGCAGTCCGCCAGTCGACGGGTGTCGACCAGCACGACGGCGCCGATGGCACCGCGCACCAGCTCGTCCCACATGAACCAGAACCGGGTCTGACCCGGCGTACCGAACAGGTACAGGATCAGGTCACGGTCGATCGAGATACGACCGAAGTCCATCGCCACCGTGGTCGTCGTCTTGCCCGGCACCTGCCGGGTGTCGTCGACGCCCACACCGGCGGAGGTCATGATCGCCTCGGTGGTCAGCGGCGTGATCTCCGAGACCGAGCCGACCAGCGTCGTCTTGCCGACGCCGAACCCACCGGCGATAACGATCTTCGCCGACGTCACGCGCCCGCTCGGGGCAGGCGGCCGGTGCGACATGTCAGAGCCTGCGAAGTCCACTCAGCACCCTCTCCAGCAGTTCAGTGCCCACCGCGTCGTCGGAGTCGTCCAGGATGGTCGGCTCGTGGACCGCGACCAGGCCGTCCGTCGCCATGTCGGCGATGAGCACCCGGGCCACGCCGAGCGGAAGCTGCAGCCGCGCCGCGATCTCGGCGAGCGACTGCACGCGTCCGTCACACAGCGCGGCGATGTACTGGTGTTCACGGCCCTGACCGCCGTTGCCAGTGGCAACGGCGCGGCCGCGCACCGTCGTCTCGACGAGCGCCTCCAGGGCGATCTCGAGCCGGGGGCGGGTACGACCGCGGGTCACGGCGTACGGACGGACCAACGCACCGGTTGGCTCGTCACGATCGGCCATGTCGCCGCTCACCTCCCTCGTACCCGGCACCGGCTCGACCCGGTGGCATTCGTCGATGTTGTAGTTGTTCCCGCTCCTGACCCACCGGTCAGCGCGTCATTCAGCCCATCATCCCCACAGCCGTGCGCGGCTGTGGGGTAAGGGCGTCGCCCACCCGGTCGACGAGCAGGGCCATCTCGTACCCCACCTGCCCGACGTCGCAGCTGCGCGCGGCAAGGACGGCGAACGACGAGCCGTCCGAGATGGACATCAGGAACAGGAAGCCGTTGTCCATCTCGACGACGGTCTGCAGCACCGCCCCGCCCTCGAAGCAGCGGGCCGCGCCCTGGGTCAGGCTGACCAGGCCGGACGCGATCGCCGCGAGCTGGTCCGCGCGGTCCCGCGGGAGGTCACGGGACGAAGCGAGGAGCAGGCCGTCGGCGGAGACCGCGACCGCGTGCGCCACACCGGGCACCCGATCGGCGAAGTTGGCGAGCAGCCATCCGAGATCCTGCGTACTTGTCATCCTTGTTGCTCCTTCTGCCCGCTCCCGGCCACTGGGCCTGAGCCAGACTGCGAGGACTGCTGACCGCCCGGAGTCGCCTCCGAGCCGGCCGAGTTGCTGTCGGACGGGTTGTTACGCCCCCGCTGTACGCCCCGATGGTAGGCCGAGAGCAGGCCCCGGACGCCCTCCGGCGTCCGGCGCTGCACCGACGTGGACGGCTTGTCGACGCCGCCGGGCACCAGCTGGGCCATCGGCGTCCGCTTCGGCAGGCCCTTCTGGGTGGTCTCGGCGACCGGGACCTCGGTGGCGGCCGAGGCGGCCTTCCAGCCGTCGTCGGCGGCGCTCTGCCAGCTGGGCGGCTGCTGCTGGGCCCGCCGGTTGGGCAGCGCCTCGGCGTAACCGGGGCGCCCGCTCCCGTTCGCCGCTCCGTTGTCGCGCGGCGCACCGCCGGCCGCCGGGGTGTGTGCCATCGGCGTGTTACCTGTCGTTGCGGGTGTTGTCTGCTGGGCGGCCCGACCGGTGGTGTCGACCTTGGCGAACTGCTGGGTCGCCGCACCGTTCGTCGCCGCGGCCTGGGCTGCGGCGGTCTCCTCGTTCGGCCCCGGCCGGCGGGTACGGAACCAGTTCGACTCCAGCTCCCGGAAGATCGGCAGCTCCATCGTCTCGTCCGCGTACCGCTGGCGGTTGCCCGCCTGCTGCGGGGTCGGCCGCGGCGCCGGCGGCGGCGCCTGCCGGCTGGCGGCCGGCGGCGTGGCGGCCGGCGGGGTCTCCGGTCGGGCCACCCGCGGCAGCTCGGTGGTCATGTCCAAGCCGGCGGCGAGGCGCTCCGGCACCGCCGGGGCGGCGGGGTCGGGCGACGCGACCGGCGGCCAGACCGGCGGGGCGCTGACGCTGGGCGGCCCGGCCTGCGGACCCGGACGCGGCGGCACCTGGCTCACCGGCGGCACCGAGACCGGCTGCCCCGGAGCGGGCGAGGCCGACACCGGCTGACCCGGGTAGGGCTGGGCCGAGTAGGGCTGACCGGAGTACGGCTGGCTGGAGACCGGCGAGGCGGACACCGGGACACCCGAGACGGGCGGCAGCGGCGGCGCCGACACCGGCGGCACCGGCGGCGCCGACACCGGCGGCGGGTTGTAGGGCCGCATCTCCGGGCTGGCCGGCAACTGCCGCGGAATGGCCGGCTGCTGGCCGGTGCTGGTCGGATCGGCCTCGGCCGGCTGGCGACGCTGGGGCAGCGGGTCGACCGACTGGCCGTTCGACGGCCGCGGGGCGAAGCTGTCGCCGCCGGCCAGGGCGTTGGCCCCGGTGAGGTCGGACCAGGCCGGCATCGAGCGCTGCCCGCCCGGGGTGGCCGGGGTGCCGGAGCCGTTGTGCGGCGCCGGGTCGAACGCCCGACCGCCGAGGGTCACCTGGTTGCCGGACGCGCCGGGGCGCGGGGCCGGCGGGGTGCCGGGGCTGTGCGGGCCGTTGCCGAGGGCGGCGAGGGCACCGAACGCCGGGGTCGGACCGCCCTGCTGCGGGCCGTTGTTGTTCGCGGCCGGCAGGGCCGGCGCGGCCTGGGGGCCCCGGCCGGAGAGGGCGCGCGGCACCAGGACCGCCGGGGGCAGGGTGACGTCGGCGACCGTGCCGCGGCCCGCGCCGGGCCGGAGCTCGACCTTGACACCGTGCCGGGACGCCAGCCGGGCGACCACGACCAGACCCATCATCCGGGAGACCGCCACGTCCACCTGCGGCGGCGTGGCGAGCCGCTCGTTCAGCTCGCGCAGCTGCTCCGGGCCGATGCCGATGCCCCGGTCCTCCACGTAGAGGGAGGCACGGTCGCCGATCCGCCGGGCCTCGACCATGACGTGCGAGTCCGGCGGGGAGAAGGCGGTCGCGTTGTCGAACAGCTCGGCGACCAGGTGCACGAGGTCGTTGACGGCGTGCGCCGAGATCTCGATGTCCCGGTCGATCACGCCGAACTCGATCCGGGTGTAGTGCTCGACCTCGGACTGGGCGGCGCGGAGCACGTCGATCAGCGCGGCCGGCTCACGCTGCACGCGGGTGGAGTCCGCACCGGCGAGGACCAGCAGGTTCTCGTCGTTGCGGCGCATCCGGGTGGCCAGGTGGTCGAGCTGGAAGAGCTCGGCCAGCCGGTCCGGGTCCTCCTCGCCGCGCTCCAGCCGGTCGAGGTGACCGATCAGGCGGTCGACCAGGATCTGCGAGCGGCGGGCGAGGTTGACGAACATCGTCGCGACGGACGCCCGGAGGGCGGCCTGCTCGGCCGCGGTCCGGACGGCCTCCAGGTGGACGGCGTTGAACGCCTCGGTCACCTGGCCGAACTCGTCCTTGCTCCGCACCGGGAGCGGCTCGGCGATCTGGTTGGCCAGCTGCATCGGGGAGAGCTGGCCGGTGACCTGCGGGTCCCGCAGCCGGGCCACCGCCTGCGGCAGGCCGTACTGGGCCACCGAGAGGGCGCCCTGGCGCAGGTCACGCAGCGAGCGGGCCATCGAGCGGGCGACCAGGTACGCGAACAGGATGGCCAGCAGCAGCATGCTGAGCAGCAGACCGGTCTCGAGGAACACCTGGCGCTGGGTGTCCGAGCGGAGCGTCTCGGCCTTCTTCACCACGTTGCCGTCGAACTCCGACTCGACGGCACGGATCTGCTTGGCGTTGCCGACCATCGCGTTGTCCCACTGCTCGGGGCCGAAGGACAGGAGCGACAGGTCGCCGTTCTGGTTGCCGGCGATCTGGCCTTCGTAGGAGGACAGCTCCCGCCGGTCCGCCCCGGAGACGGTCTGCTGGTAGAACTCGGCCTCGGACCGGTTCGCGATGGCGGTGAATGCCTCCTGCGCCTGCTGCTCCGCGGTGACGCTGGCGATGTACTCCTGGCGCAGGGCAGGGCTGAGCTTGCCCAGGTCGAGTGCACGGTGCACGACCACCCGGCGCTGGGAGAGGAACTCCTTGCTGCGGGCGACGGCCGCGGCGGCCCGCATCCGGTCGCTCAGGTCGCTGTCGCCAGCGAGCTGGGTGCTCGAGTCCCGGACCTCCAGCAGGCCGTTGATCAGCTCGTCGTATCCCTTGACCGCGAAGGTGCTCGACATCTTGCCGTTGAAGACCTGGCTGCGGGTGCCGGGCAGATCCTTGAGGTTCTCGTCGATCCCGTCGAGGGTTCTGTTCAGCGTGGCGGGCAGCCCGTCCAGCTTCACGCGCTGCTGTGAGTACCGGCCCTTGGCCTGGTCGACCTTCTGGTTCACCTGCTTGTACGCGTCCGCGTAGCTGGTCTTGGCCTGCGCGGTGTCGGCGTTCAGCAACAGGACGGCGATCGTGCGCTCGTCCTGCAGGGTGTCGACCAGGTCACCGGAGTATCCGATGAGGTTGGCCAGGTTGCCGGCCCGGTTGGCATTGTTGAGCGTCTGCAGGTGGTCGACCAGACCGCTGGTGCCGACCACGACCGTGGCGATGGTCGGCACGATCATGATCAGACCGAGCTTGGACCAGATCGGCATGTCGCGGAGCCGGCTGGCCGGCCGACTCAGACGCGACCGGAAGGAGCCTGCCGTCGTTGGCCGTTTGCTCACGTCACCGCCCTCGCATTACCGCGTACGGACGTCGCCTCTGGGCAACGCCGAGCGACCGACCCGGCGGGTCGGACCTCCGAGATTCCATCACGCCACATCGCAAAGAGAAAGCCCAGGTTGTCCCTCGCGAGCGGTGTGATGAGATGTTGATGCAATTTGATAGCAATCCGTCTGGCCGGAGTCACTCAAAGTAATGGCACACCGTCACCGCGTCGTCCTCCTCGCCGGGCCTTCCGGCTCCGGAAAGTCGTACATTGCCCATCGAACCGGACTCCCGGTGCTCTGCCTCGATGACTTCTACAAGGACGGCGATGACCCCACGTGTCCGCGTCGAAACGGACAGGTGGACTGGGAATCCCCGCTGTCCTGGGACGCCGACGCGGCGGTGGAAACAATTGCCCGACTGGCGCGGGACGGCAAGGCCGAAGTGCCGGTTTATGCGATCGGCGCAGACCGGCGGGTGGCCACCCGGCCATTCGATGTCACCGGTTCGCCATTTTTCGTGGCCGAAGGGATCTTCGCCGCCGAGATCGTCGCCGAGTGCCGGCGCCGCGACCTGCTCGCCGGGGCGTACGCGTTGCGCCGGCCGCGCGGGGCGACCTTCGTCCGCCGGCTGGCCCGGGATCTGGCCGAGCAGCGCAAGGCGCCGCGGGTGCTGATCCGGCGCGGGGTGGCGCTGCTGCGGGCCGAGCCGGCGGTGCTGCGCCGGCAGACCGGGCTGGGCGCGGAGGCGGCCCGGGCGCGCGTGGTGCTGCGCCGGGTGGCGGCGCTGCTCGCCGGCCACCCGCACCCGCACTCCTGATCAGCCGATCACCTTGGCGTACGCCGGCTTGATCACCTCGTCGATGATCCGCAGCCGCTCGTCGAACGGGATGAAGGCGCTCTTCATCGCGTTGATGGTGAACCACTGGAGTTCCTTCCAGCCGTAGCCGAAGGCGTCCACCAGCAGCGCCATCTCCCGGGACATGGAGGTGCCGCTCATCAGCCGGTTGTCGGTGTTGACCGTGACCCGGAACCGCAGGTCGCGCAGCAGCCCGATGGGGTGGTCGGCGATCGACGCCGCCGCCCCGGTCTGCACGTTCGACGACGGGCAGAGCTCCAGCGGGATCCGCTTGTCCCGGACGTACGCGGCCAGCCGGCCGAGCACGGGCGGGTTGCCCGGGGTGATGTCGTCGACGATGCGGACGCCGTGGCCGAGCCGGTCCGCGCCGCACCACTGGATCGCCTGCCAGATCGACGGCAGCCCGAACGCCTCGCCGGCGTGGATGGTGAAGTGGAAGTTCTCCCGCTGGAGGTACTCGAAGGCGTCCAGGTGCCGGGTGGGCGGGAAACCCGCCTCCGCCCCGGCGATGTCGAAACCGACCACCCCGGTGTCCCGGTGCCGGACGGCCAGCTCGGCGATCTCCTGGGACCGGGCCGCGTGCCGCATCGCAGTGAGCAGCGTGCCGATCCGGATCGGGTGGCCCGCCTCGGCGGCCAGCGCGCTCCCCTCGCGGAAACCGGTGACCACCGCCTCGACGACCTCGTCGAGCGTGAGGTTCTGCTCCAGGTGCTGCTCGGGGGCGAACCGCACCTCGGCGTAGACCACGCCGTCGGCGGCCAGGTCGAGGGCGCACTCCCGGGCGACCCGGCGCAGCGCCGGCGCGGTCTGCATCACCGCCACCGTGTGCGCGAAGGTCTCCAGGTAGCGCTCCAGCGAACCGGAGTTCGCCGCGTCGACGAACCAGCGGCCCAGCGCCTCCGCGTCGGTGGCGGGCAACTCGTGGCCGACCTCGGCGGCCAGCTCCACGATCGTCGCGGGGCGCAGACCGCCGTCGAGGTGATCGTGCAGCAACGCCTTCGGGACCTTGACGATGTCCTCGTACGAGATTGCGACCATGCTCAGACAGTAGGCCGTGTTTCAAAGTGTCGTAGGTGGTGGGCATGGTGTGGGGTTGTGGGGAGGTTTACCGCGTTTCGGTTCACGGTTGATCCGTCGCCGTCGCAGATGGTGGTGTTGGGCCGTCATGCGGGGGCGTCTCGGTTCGCGTTCAACCAGTGCCTGGCTCTGGTGAAGGAAGCCTTGGATGCGCGACGCCGAGGCGGGTCGGTGGGTGCCGTGGTCGGGTTTTGACCTGATCAACGCGTTCAACTCGTGGAAGGTCTCGGCGCGGGCGGGTCGCCGGTTCGTGGTCGACTCGTCCGGGGCGACCGTGGTGGTTGCGTCGGGGTTGTCGTGGCGGACGCAGGTGTGTCAGCAGGTGTGTGAGGAAGCCGCGGTTGACCTGGGTGGTGGCCTGGCCGCCTGGGCCGACTCCCGGGGTGGGAAACGGTCGGGGCGTCGGGTGGGGTTCCCGAGGTTCAAACGCAAGAGCCGTACCCGTGCGTCGTTCCGGATCCGCTGCAAGACGACCGGGGGTCGGGCGAGTATCCGGGTGGGGGATCCGACGGCTGGGCCTCGTAGTGTGTGTTTGCCGAAGATCGGGGTCTTGCGGGTGCGGGAGGACACCCGCCGGCTGCGGCGGATGATCCGCGCCGGCCGCGCCCGCATCCGGTATGCCACCGTCTCCTGCCGGGCCGGCCGATGGATCATCACGGTGACGGTGGAGGCGGCGGACCTGCACCCCGCCCGCCAGCACCCACCCCGCCCCGACCGGGGTGGTTGGGTGGGCGTCGACCGCGGCCTCGCCGCCCTGATCGTGGCCGCGGACACCACCGGCCGGCAGGTCTTGCGCGTCGATGATGCGCCACGCCCCCTGCGGGCCGCGCTGCCGAGGCTACGGCGGCTGTCCCGCCAGGTCAGCCGCAGACAGCCAGGCTCACGGAACCGGGCCGAGGCCGCCGCCCGACTCGGTCGGGCCCATCTGCGGGTGGCGGACGTGCGTCGCCACTTTCTGCACAAGGTCGCCAACCAGCTGGTCAAGACCCACGACCGGCTGGCACTGGAAGACCTGCACACCGCCGGCATGCTGCGTAACCGGCGTCTGGCCGCCGCCATCTCCGACGCGGGCTGGGCCGACCTGGCCCGCATCATCGGCTACAAACAACGCTGGCGCGGCGGGCACACCACCCGGGCACCGCGGTGGTATCCGTCCACCAGAATGTGCAGCGCCTGCCGCACCACCGGCCCCGCCCTACCCCTGACGGTACGCGTCTTCCGCTGCCACGAGTGCGGGCACACCGCCGACCGGGACATCAACGCGGCGGTCAACCTCGCCGTCTGGGCCGAGCAGCAGCACGCCCAGACCCGGGACCCCGAAGCACGAGGCCCGGTCACCAACGCCTCCCGAGAGGACGGCTCTGGCCCGCCCCCACGCGCCGGCGAAACCAGCCTCAACGACGGAGGAACCCCACCGCCACGAACACCCGTGACGGCAAGGACGCCCGAGAAGGGCGGTGCCTCATGACCCAACCGAGTCTTGAGACACGCTGTAGTCACCAGCGGTCCGTGGGCGGCACGGGGCCGGTCAGGGCCGCCAGCCGTACACCCGCTCGACCGCCAGCCGGAGGACGAGCCGGCCGTCGGCCACCATGGCCGCCCGGTAGTCCGCCCAGTCCGGGTGCTCGCCCCGGATCCGCCGGTAGACCTCGACCAGCTCGTCGGCCGTGGCGTCGTCGGTGGCCGCCGCGGCGGGAGTGAGGGTCACCCGGCCCTCGGCCACCGCGTACGCCCCGCCGTCCGGGGTGGTGACGTGGAGGCTGGCACGCGGGTCACGGCGCAGGTTGCGCACCTTCGCCCGGTCGCCGGTGGTGGAGCAGCGGATCAGGCCCGGCTCCGCCAGGTAGTCCAGGTTCGACAGTTGTGGGCGGCCGTCGCGGCGCAGGGTGACCAGCACCCCGCGCCCCCGCTCGCCGAACAGCTCCCACAGCCGCTCGCTCATGCTGCCACCCGCAGCGGGGCGAGCGCGGCGGCCAGCCGGGCGAGCTGGTCGAGCGTCAGATCTGCGGCGGCTTCGCGGCCCGGGTCCGGCAGCAGCTCGCCGGTCTCGGTCAGGGACTGGCGCAGGAACACGGTCACCGCCTCGTTGACCGGGACCATGTTCAGCGTGGTGACCACCTGCTTGATCATCTGCACCGCGCGCAGGCCGCCGGAGGTCATGCCGTAGCTGACGAACCCGACCGGCTTGTGCCGCCACTCGTGGTAGAGGTAGTCGATCGCGTTCTTGAGGGGCGCGCTGAAGCCGTAGTTGTATTCCGGCATCACGAAGACGAAGGCGTCCGCGGCGGCGGTCGTGTCGCTCCACTCCCGGGTGTGCCGGTGCAGGTAGTTCCCCTCGGCGGGGTGGTGCGGCTCGTCGTGGAACGGGAGCGCGACCTCGGCGAGGTCGACCAGGCGTACGTCGTCGAAGCCGCCGTGGCGGACGGCGGTCGCGGTGAACCAGTCACCGATCCGCCGGCCCACCCGGCCGGGGCGGGTGCTGGCGACGATCACATTCAGGCGGGGCATGGCGGGGTGGCTCCTGTCAGAGTGGGCCGGGCCGGAGCCGGCACGGCGAGTCGGGGGATGAGGAACTGGGCGAGCGGCCCGATGGCGAGCGCGTAGAGCACGGTGCCGGGGCCGACCGTGCCGCCGAGCAGCCAGCCGACGGCGAGCACGGCCAACTCGATCAGGGTGCGGGCGCGGCCGACCGGCAGGCCGAGGCCGGCCAGTCCGGTCATCAGGCCGTCCCGCGGACCGGGCCCGAGCCGGGCGCCGAGGTAGAGGGCGGTGGCGATCCCGTTGAGCAGGATCCCGGCGAGCAGCAGGGAGATGCGCGCGGCGAGCGACCCGACCGGCGGCAGCACCGCCAGGACGGCGTCCAGCGCCACGCCGACCAGCAGGACGTTGGCCACGGTGCCGACGCCGGGCCGCTGCCGCAATGGCACCCACAGCAGCAGGACCACCAGCGCCACGCCGTTGACCAGCACCCCCATCGGCAGTCCGGTGCGGGCGGCGAGGCCCTGGTGCAGCACGTCCCATGAGCCGAGCCCGAGATCCGCCCGGACCATCAGCGCGACGCTCGCGCCGAAGAGCGCCAGGCCGGCGAGGAGCCGGGACAGCCGTAACGGCAATCTGGTTGACATGTCATCGACCGTAGAGCGGGTTTGATGACATGTCAACCACTCGGCTAGAATCGGGCCATGGACGCACCACACTGGCTGGACGAACGGGAGAACCGGGCCTGGCGGGGCTACCGCCGGATGCGCCGCCTGCTCGACCTGGAGCTGGCCCGCGAGTTGATGCAGGACGCCGGCCTCTCCGAGCCGGACTACGACGTGCTCTCCGACCTCTCCGAGACCCCCGGCCAGCGATTGCGACTCAGCGAGCTGGCCGACCGGATGCTCTGGTCGCGCAGCCGGCTGTCCCACCACCTGTCCCGGATGCAGCAGCGCGGCCTGGTCATTCGCGAGGAGTGCCCCTCCGACGGCCGGGGTTCGGTCGTCGCGCTCACCCCGGCCGGCCGCCAGGCCATCGAGGCCGCCGCCCCCGGTCACGTCGCCGCCGTCCGCCGGCACCTGATCGACCTGCTCACCCCCGAGGAGATCGACGCGCTCGGGGCGCTGACCCACCGGGTCGTCGAGCACCTGGTTGGCGACGACCGCCGTCGCGCCGGGGCGGCGGGCTGACGTGGACCCCCGGATCCTGGCCCGGCTGCGCTGCCCGGTCTGCGGCGAGCCGCTGGCCGAGGGCACCGCCGGCACCGCCCGGGCGCTGCGCTGCCCGCGCCGGCACAGCTTCGACATCGCCCGGCAGGGGTACGTCAACCTGCTCGCCGGCCGCGCCCCGCACAGCGGAGACAGCGCCGAGATGGTGGCCGCCCGCGCCGATTTCCTCGCCGCCGGCCACTACGCCACCGTCGCCGCCGCCCTCGCCACCGCCGCCACCACCGCAGTCGGCGGGAGGACCGCGTACCCGCTGGTGGTGGACGCCGGTGCGGGCACCGGCTGGTATCTCGCCGCGGTGCTGGCGGCGCTGCCCGACGCCGTCGGTCTGGCCCTGGACGTCGCCAAGCCGGCGTTGCGCCGCGCGGCACGGGCCCACCCGCGCGCGACGGCCGCGCTGGCCGACACCTGGCAGCGGCTCCCGCTGGCCGACCGCTCCGCCGCCGTGCTGCTCAACGTCTTCGCGCCGCGCAACGGCCCGGAGTTCCATCGGGTCCTCGACCCGGCGGGCACGCTGCTCGTGGTCACCCCCGCCGAGGACCACCTCGCCGAACTGGTGGACGCCCTCGACCTGCTGCGGGTGGATCCGGCCAAGGCGGACCGGGTCGCCGGCAGCCTGGGTGGTCACTTCACCGAGGAATCCAGCGGCGTGCACCGGGCCCGGCTGGCGCTGACCCGCACCGAGGTGGCCACCCTGGTCGGCATGGGCCCCAGCGCCTGGCACACCGACCCGGCCCGGCTCGCCGAGCGGATCGCCGCGCTGCCGGAGCCGGTGCCGGTCACCCTCGCCGTCCGGCTCGGCGGGTACCGGCCGCGCTGACCTTCTAGGTGGAGAGGTCGACCTCTTCCCAGCCCGGCGGGTCGTCGTGGTACGGCCCGCGCAGCACCACGGCCCACTCCAGCGCCCACCGGCGCTGCCCGATGGCGTTCGCGTCCACCAGCCCGGGCAACGCCCGCCCTGCCTGCTCCGACTCCAGGTACGCCCAGTCCAGGCAGTAGTGCAGGTCGAGCAGGGCGGCGGCGTCGCCCGGGTGCTGCGGGGCGGCCAGGATGCGGGCCCGCCACTGCGGGAAGGTCTCCCCGGCGACGAGGTTCGGCATCCGCTCGACCAGCCGCTCGTCCACCGGCACCGTGGGATCCAGCTCCTTGGTCAGCCCCAGCACCCAGGCCAGCGAGAAGAGCGCGTCGTGGTGCAGCACGAAGGAGCGGTGGTCGCCCTTGCCGCCCATCACGAACTGCCACTCCGGCGGGGTGACCGTCTCGACCAGGTGCGACTCCAGCAGCCAGCTCATCGCCGCCTGCGGGGGCATCCCGAAGCACCGGGCCAGGATCAGGTGCAGCACCGCGATCCGGGCCTCGATCTCGACGGTGGGGCGCAGCTCGATCTCGTCCCCGGGCTCCCAGACCAGCGGGAACTGCGGCGGCGGCAGCGGAAGGCCCAGCCGGGACAGCTCGTCGAGGCTGGCCTCACGGACTTCCCGGGGGTCGGGGGCGGGTACGCGCACACTCAGGTCCCTGTCTGCTCACATCGGCTCATGGCCGGTCGGTCCCCCCTTGGCCTGCGAGGATAGCGGCTCGGCCGGCACCGCACCATGACCGGAAAGGATCAGTCGATCCGCTCGATGACCAGCGGCATCCGGGCCGGGGCCGCCGGCGCGATGCGTACCGCCCGCTCCGCCTCGGCGAGCGCGGCCGGGATCCGCTCGGCGTGCTCGGCCCGCAGCTCGTACAGGGGCTCGCCGGCGCGTACCGGGTCGCCGGGGCGCTTGTGCAGCACCACGCCGGCGGGGATGCTCACCGGGTCCTCCTTGCGGGCCCGGCCGGCGCCCAGCCGCCACGCCGCCACCCCGATGGCGTACGCGTCGATCCCGGCCACGTGGCCGTCCTCGGTCGCCCGGACCACCTCGACCTCGTTGGCGGTCGGCATCGGCGCGTCCGGGTCGCCGCCCTGCGCGCGGATCATCGTCCGCCAGGCGTCCATCGCCCGGCCGTCCCGCAGCGCCGCCTCCGGGTCGACATCCGGCAGGCCGGCCGCCGCCAGCATCTCCCGGGCCAGCGCCAGGGTCAGCTCCACCACGTCGGCGGGGCCGCCGCCGGCCAGCACCTCGACCGACTCGGTGACCTCGACCGCGTTGCCGACGGCCAGGCCGAGCGGGGTGGACATGTCGGTGAGCAGGGCGACCGTCCGCACCCCGTGCGCCTTGCCCAGCTCGACCATGGTGCGGGCCAGCTCACGCGCGTCGTCGACGTTCTTCATGAACGCGCCGGAGCCCACCTTCACGTCGAGCACCAGGGCGCCGGTCCCCTCGGCGATCTTCTTGCTCATGATCGAGCTGGCGATCAGCGGGATCGCCTCGACGGTGCCGGTGACGTCGCGCAGCGCGTACAGCTTGCGGTCGGCCGGGGCGAGCCCGTCGCCGGCCGCGCAGATCACCGCGCCGATGTCACGAAGCTGGGCGATGAACTCGTCGTTGCTCAGCGCCGCCCGCCAGCCCGGGATCGACTCCAGCTTGTCCAGGGTCCCGCCGGTGTGCCCGAGGCCGCGCCCGGACAGCTGCGGCACGGCGGCGCCGCAGGCGGCGACGAGCGGGGTGAGCGGCAGCGTGATCTTGTCGCCGACGCCGCCGGTGGAGTGCTTGTCCACGGTCGGCCGGGACACCGGGGACAGGTCCAGCCGCTCCCCGCTGGCGATCATCGCGGCGGTCCACCGGGCGATCTCCGGCGCGCTCATGCCGCGCAGCAGGATCGCCATGGCCAGCGCCGACATCTGCTCGTCGGCCACCAGCCCCCTGGTGTACGCGTCGACGACCCAGTCGATCTGCCCGTCGCTCAGCACGCCCCCGTCCCGCTTGGTCCGGATGACGTCCACCGCCGTAAAAGCACTCACCGTCGAGTTCCCATCAATAGATGAACAAGCGCGCGTCGGGCACCAGCTGCACCCGCACGACGAAGGCCGACCACCGATCCCCCAAGCTCAGCCACCGGACCAGCGAACCGGGATCTCCAACGGAGGCTCACCCTCACCCGCCCAGAAGATCGTGCCGGAGGCGTCCACCACGACCACGCGCGGCGTACGGGCCAGCCCCCAGGTGATCGCCTCGGCCGGGTCGTCCCAGGTGGGGCCCTCCTCGAGCACGCCGGTCTCGGCGCCCTCGGTGTCCCCGGCCGACCGCTCCCAGTAGGCCGTCCAGACCTGCTGCCCGGCGGAGAGGTCGGGGTGCACGAAGACGGTGCCCCGGCCACGCCAGGCCGCCAGCCGGTCCGGCACCACCGGCACCGGGTGCTCGCCGGTCACCGCGTCCAGGTCGGCCACGTCGAAGGCGTGCGGCAGCAGCTCGGCCATCCGCAGCGGGCCACCCTTCGCCTCGATCAGGCATTCCGGCCCGCCCTGCTCCCAGAGGAGCTGCCGGCACCGGCCGCAGGGCATCAGCGGCTCGCCGGTGGCGTCGACGCAGGAGAGCGCGACGATCCGGCCGCCGCCGGTGGCGTGCAGCGACGAGACCACGCCGCACTCGGCGCAGAGCACCACGCCGTACGCGGCGTTCTCCACGTTGCAGCCGACCACCACCCGGCCGTCGTCGACCAGGGCGGCCGCCCCGACCGGGAACTTCGAGTACGGGACGTACGCGTGCCGCATCACCTCGGTGGCGGCGGCCCGCAGCCGCTCCCAGTCGATCTCCATCATGTCTTCCATTCTGCCCAATTCACGCCGATCGGTCGCGGTCGCGACCCGGAGACGGCCGTGCCCGGCGGGCCTCCCCCCCCGGGCCCGGGGGGTGGGGGGGGGGGAGACCCGGTTGTTAGGCGTGGCCGGCGCAGCCGCG
>NZ_JBSGJR010000109.1:0-14578 GCF_053605645.1 Micromonospora sp. NPDC003776 | reverse complement strand
GTGATCACTAGGCGTAGGAACCTTCATGATCACTGATGCCTGTGCCCGTCTCCTACCCGCCCGATCCCCACTGACCTATTTGCGCGGCCTCTAAGGGTTGTCTCGCTGCTCTTCTGGTCAAGAGTTCCGGTGGACTGTCAGGAGTGATGATCAGAGACTGTGGTGATGGAGCCGACAGAGAGTGCGCTGATCGTCGCCGTGCCCGAGGCCGAGCGGGCCGTGGGGCGCTTCCGGTCCGCTCTGGACATCGCGGCTAGCTGGGGAGTGCCCGCTCATGTGACCGTGCTCTACCCGTTCTTGCCCCCAGACCGGATCAACGACGATGTGCTCGCCACCCTGAGCCAGATCTTCGAAGCCACACCGCGGTTCGATATCTCGTTCGCGGAGGTCAAGTGGTTCGGAGATACCGTGGTCTGGCTCTCGCCGCAGCCGGATGGCGGGTTGCGCCAACTCACCGCGGCCGTGTGGCGGCGATTCCCCGAGGCTCCGCCGTATGCCGGCGCCCATGCCGACGCCGTACCGCATCTAACCATCGGCCATGACGCACCGAAGCGCGTCCTGGCCCAAGCTGCCAATGCTGTCGCCGGCCACCTGCCGATCCGCGCCACTGTCGACGCGGTCCGGCTCGTTGCCGGGGCACCGGAACCCCACTCCTGGCACACACTGCGCGAGTTTCGGCTCGGCCCTGCATAGCGTTGCTGTATTGCTGCAGCCCTTAGCCGACCCGTACTAACCCAACTCCGGACGAGCACGTAGCGATCGGCAACGATGTCTGTGTGCAAGCGATCACCGCGCCCCGGTCAGACTGGATTCACCCGTTCACCGGCCTGCGCCCTACCCAGTTTCGACGGCTGGTGCGCCTGGTTGCCGCCCGTGACGGCCCCGCCATCGCCGGCGGCCGCCCGGGCCGGCAGTGGGCACTGAGCCTGCCAAGCTGAGGCACTGTCCGGTTTCGTCAGGTCGTGACAGACCGGCGGCGAGTTCGATCGGCCTGACAGCCCCGATCTGGGCGGTGCATGTCATCCACGACATGCCCGCCCGGTGGGGACCACTGGTTTCGGCGGGCCAACGGGTCCGGCTGGCTGGCGTGGCGTACTGACACCGCAGCCCTTCGCATGACGCGAGGGAGGAGCGCCCCCACCGGACGACCGCGGCCCAAGGTCGGGTCCCCACCGTGGCGGCCCGCTAATTGCTGCGGAGGCCCGCACATGCACACGATCGCTGTCCTCAACGACCTGGTCCTGGCCGCCCCCGCCCCCGCGTCTGGCAGCGGCGGAGGCCCCAACTCGATTGCTCAGGTCATCTCCAACATCACCGGCTGGATCATGGGCATCATCGCGTTGGTCGCGACGATGTTCCTGGTCATCGGCGGCCTGCGCTACATGGCCGCCGGCGGCGACCCCGCCCAGGTCGAGCAGGCGAAGGGCAACTTCAAGTCCGCCCTGGTCGGCTACGCACTCGCGGTGCTGGCCCCGGTGGTCCTGCAGGTGTTGCAGGGCATCCTCGGCGGCTGAGGCGGCCACCATGGTCGACTGGCTGATGAACGGCCTGGTCAGCTGGCTCGCCCAGAAGGTCACCGACCTTCTCGGCGGCCTGCTGGCCTTCCTGGCCTCCTCCATCTTCGTGTCGCCGGACGTCACCGTCCTGCCGCAGGTGACCTCGATCGCCGGCAAGGGTGCGCTGGCCGTCAACGCCTGCTTCATCCTCGCGATCATCGCCGTGGGCGTCGCCGTGATGGTCGGCGACTCGGTGCAGATGCGCTACGGCGCCAAGGAGCTGCTCCCCCGGCTTGTCGTCGGGTTCGTCCTGTCCGCGTTCGCGGTCCCGCTGACCGGCGTGCTCATCGACGCCGCCAACGCGCTGACAGTGTCGTTGACCGGCACGTCCGCGCCGACCACCGAGGCCGTCACCTTCGTTCGGGCGCGACTGGCCTCGGCGATGACCGACCAGAGCGCCGCCCTGCTGATGACCATCATCGGGCTGCTGATCGTCGTGTTGATGTTCATGCTCGTCGGCACCTGGCTGGTGCGGATCGGGCTGCTGGTCGTCCTGGCCGGGATCGCGCCGGTGGCACTGGCGTGTTACGCCACGCCGTGGACGCAGGGTGCGGCGCAGCTGTGGTGGCGCAGCCTTCTCGGCTGCCTGGCCACACCGGCCCTGCAGGCGGTCGCGTTCTCCGCCGGCATCAACCTGCTGATGGACCCGGAGTCGAACCTGCCGATGCTGCTCGGTCTGCCCGGCTCGGACGCGCTGAACCTCCTGCTCGTCATCGTGGTGCTGTGGGTCACGATCAAGATCCCGGGGATGGTGCGCCATTACGCCACCCGGGCGGGATCACCGAACACGGGCGGGGTTGTGCTGCGCGCGGTGTTCGTCCAGGGCTTCGCCCGCCATCTGCCGCTGGGGCGGATCGGCCGTACCGCGCTGCGAGGTGGGCGATGACCCACGAGGACACCACCCCGCGCGCAGTCGTGCCGGCGAACGTGAACGAGCCCGACCGCATCGCGTTCGGGCTCACCTTCCGGCAGCTCGGCATGATCGGCGGTGTCGGTCTGGCCGGCTTCGGCATTTACCGCGCCTTCGGTCGGCTGCTGCCGCCGGCAGCGTGGATCGTCGCCGGGATCATCGGGTTCGCGGCCGCGATCGTGGTGGGGCTCGGCCGCCGTGACGGCCTGCCCCTGGACGTGTGGCTACGGCACGGTCTCGCCCTCTCCCGTGGCCCACGCACACTGACGCCGGGGACGGCTCGGGCCAGCTCTGTCGCCGTCGTCGCGGGCGAGCCGTGCGTCCCGGCGCCGCTGCGCTCTCCGGTCACGAAGGTCAGCCCGACCGGAGTCCTCAGCAGCGAGGGCAGCGACAAGGTGCTGATCGCCTGCGGCACCACGAACATCCATCTGCGCACCGGTGGCGAGCAGGGGGCGCTGCTGGACGGGTTCGGCCGGTTCCTCAACAGCCTGACCGGGCCGGCGCAGATCCTCGTCGCCGCGCAGCGGCACGACCTGTCCGCCTACGCGCAGGCGACTGTCGACCACGCGCCGCGCCTACCCCATTCCGCCCTGTCCGCGGCTGCTGAAAACTACGCCGGCTTCCTCCTCGACTTGGACAACCAGCGGGATCCGTTGCGCCGCCAGGTCCTGGCCGTCGTGACCGGCGCGCACGCCGCCGATGCCGCCGTACGCGCCCTGTCTGGGCTCGGTGTCGAAGCCGCTGCGCTGGACGGGCCTGCCGTCGCCGCCGCGCTCGCGGCAGCGGTCGACCCGTTCTCTGCTCCGCCGCCTGGCCCCCGCGCGGTGCCCGGCGCCCCGATCACCCTAAGGAGCACCACGTGAACCTGCTGAAGTTCAAAAAGCACAGCGTCGCGGTCGGGGACGGCATGCCCGCCCCGGCGGCGTTGTCGGTCACCGCGTCACACGTGCAGGTCGGCGACGGGTACGCCGCCACCTGGGCCGTGTGCGGCTACCCCGCCGAGGTCGGCCCCGCCTGGCTCGATCCGCTGCTGTCCTACCCTGGCCGGGTCGACGTCGCCGTGCACCTGGACCCGGTGGTGCCGCAACTGGCCGCGCCGATGCTCAAACGTCAACGCGCTCGCCTCGAGTCCTCCCGCCGCCTCGACGCCGACCAGGGCCGCCTGGGCGACCCGATGGTGGAGGCGGCAGCAGCCGACGCCGCGGACCTGGCCGAACGGGTCGCCCGCGGCGCCGCGAAGCTGTTCGAGGTCGGCATCTACGTCACCATCCACGCCCGTACCCTCGACGAGCTTGCCACCGTCGCCGCCGGTGTGAAGTCCGCCGCCGCCAGCGTGCTGCTGGATCTACAGCCGGCGACGTTCCGCCACCAGCAGGGCTGGATCTCCACCTTGCCGGTCGGCGTGGACCCGCTGCGGATGCGCCGCATCCTGGACACCACCGCCCTCGCCGCGGCGTTCCCCCTCGCCTCGCCCGACCTGGCCGCCCCCTCCCCCGGCACGATCACCCCGCCCGACGGTGTGCTCTACGGGGTCAACACCAGCAGCAACGGGGTGCTGATCTGGAACCGGTGGGCGCAGGACAACCACAACAGCGTGGTCCTGGCGCGCAGCGGCGCCGGGAAGTCGTACTTCGTCAAGCTGGAAGTGCTGCGCAACCTGTATCAGGGCACGACCGTTAGCGTGATAGACCCGGAGGACGAGTACGCGGCCCTCGCGGAGCACGTGGGCGGGACGGTCGTGCAGCTCGGCCAACCGGGCGTGCGCATCAACCCGCTCGATCTGCCCGCCGACGACCGGCCCGACACGCTGACCCGCCGCGGGCTGTATCTACACACGCTCATCTCGGTCATGCTCGGGGCTACTCCCCCGCCGGCCGAACGAGCCGCCCTCGACCGGGCCATCACCGTCACCTACAACCGGGCCGGGATCAACGGCGACCCGACCACCTGGACCAAACCCGCCCCACTGTTGCGGGACCTGGCCGAGGTACTGGCCGCCGACGATGACCCGGCCGCCGGGCAGCTCGCCGCGCGGCTCGCCCCGTGGACGGTCGGGAACTTCGCCAGCCTGTTCGACGGACCGACCACCACCATCCCGCGCGGCCACCTGGTGGTGTGGTCGCTGCGGCACCTGCCCGACGAGCTGCGCACCGTGGGCACACTGCTAGCCCTGGATTCGATCTGGTCAGGCATCGACACTCCCGCCACGAACGGCCCCCGGCGGCGGCAGCTCGTCGTGGTCGACGAAGCGTGGCTGCTGATGCGCGACGGCGAAGGCGCACGGTTCCTGTTCCGGATGGCAAAGGCCTCCCGCAAGCGATCCGCTGGGCTGTGCGTCATCACCCAGGACGCAGCCGACGTGTTGTCGACCGACCTCGGCCTCGCTGTGGTGTCCAACGCCGCGACCCAGGTGCTGATGCGCCAGAGCACCCAATCCATCGACGCCGTCAGCGACGCGTTCAACCTGACCGCCGGAGAATCGCGGCTACTGCTGTCGGCGCCGCGCGGCGAGGGCCTGCTCGTCGCCGGCCGCAGCCGGATTCCGTTCCGCGCCCTGGGGTCTTCGGCCGAGCACAAGATTGCCCTGACGGGCTTCGAGTTGGAGGAACCTGAGCGGTGACGGCGACCGAATTCCAGGGTCTGCATCCGCTTCTGCCGATATGAGTCCGTCGGCCTAGCACTCGACCTAGCCCAACTGTGCCGCGTCCGGGCCCTCGCCCCAGATGTTCATGATCGTCCAGCGTGTTAGCCCGTAGACCAACGTCCAGCCGACCGGCGTCAGGTAGGACACCACAATGACAAAAGCTGCGCCGGTGCCGGCGCGGATCCGATCCCGCAGTGCCTGCTCCCCCTCGCCCTTCAGCGCGCGCCACCCCCGCCAGGCAAGAAGCGCAGCGAACAGCGGGGCCAACCAGGCCACCGCCATGGCGAGCACGGTGAACCAGGCGAACGGATGAGCCAGCGAGCCGCGCACCGACTGCCCCTCACCCAGCGGCGCGTACACCATGTCGTACACGCTGTTGCTGTTCCCGCCGTGCGCCCCGCCAAGGAGCCCGAAGAGGAAGAAGAGAACCGCGAGTCCGAAAGCCCATACCAGGGCCAGCTGCGCCCGCCACAGTCCGTTCGTCATCAGTCCAGCACCCAGCTCAGCAGCAGCCGGCCCGGTGGCAGCAGCGTGAAAACGAGGAAGGCCAGCGTGAGCCCGGCCGCGCCGAAGACCCAACGCCGCAGCGCGTCGGACATCTCCCGACGCTGCCTGGCCAGCGAGGTGAACGACATCAGCAGAAAGAGGACCGCAGCCATCGGCCCCACAATCGTGATGATCATGGCTGGGATCAGCAGCACCAACATCGACCCGCCGAACACGTCGCCGGGCGCCTGACATCCGGTCGTCCGGGAGCAGTGATCGCTCCCCTGAAAGGTGAACGTCAGAAGGTAGGGAACGACCGCGCCCGCCAGATAGAGCGCCACCATCGACAGCTGCCCGATCACAAGCAACCGCGCCGCGACGAAACGGGACCCCGGCTGTGACACCCACGGAGCATACGGGTCTGTGGATCTCCAGGGCCAGCGCGAGCGTGCGGGATCATGTCGCTGCTCCAGGCGATCAGCTTTGGGTGGTGGCTGCCTCGGCGCGCGCGGTTGGCGGGTGACCGCGATGTCACCATCGCCACAAGGCCGCGACGGTCGATCATTGGCTGAGTGATCGGACGCATACTCTTCCGCCGTTCGTGCGCTCGGCCTGTTCGCCGGCCGTCACGGTTGCGTGGATTGCGTTGGATCGCCGCCGTAGAGGGCTGCGAAGACGCGGTCCCGCAGGATCTCGTACTGCCGGCGGCATCGCCGAGGTGGGCCCGGCGGGCGTTGCTGGACTTGACCGCCGACAACGACTTCCGGTGGCTGGAACTGATCAGCTGTCAGGTCGACCTCGCGGCCGTCGGCCAAACGATTCCAGTAGTGGTAGCCGACCTTGGCGTCTCCGACGAGGACCTCGCCGAGGACCAGCTCTCCGCCGAGCAGGTCCTGAATGATCAAGGCCGTCACCCCGCATTGACCACGGGCTGCGTTGCCGGCGTGCCAATCCTGCACATCGTGCGGGTCACAGGTATCCGCTCCCCAGCCGCCGCGCAGTACCGGCCGCAGCATCTCCAGGTCAATCGCGAGAGGGACTGATCGTTGGTCGCGCTTTTCAGACGTCATCCAGGAAGGGTCAGCCCTCGACCGGGTCGAGAGTCAAGAAGTACCCCGCCTCGGGTCCTGGCCGGCCGAACGGCGCCACTAGCGGGCGCGCTCATCTGCCGCAGATAGTGAACGCTGTGACGTGCCCGTGCCCGTGCCCGTGCGCGGTGCTGAGGTGAGGTTGAATGGCCCCGTGCCACGCATGAGTCGGTCCCGGTACGCCGGCGTTCTCGCACATCACGACGACAAAGTCGTTCTCGTGTACGAGGAGTACCCACGGTGGGGCGGCCCCTACTGGAACATCCCGAGCGGGCGGATCGAGGACCACGAGACGCCGTTTGAGGGCGCCTGCCGAGAGTTGGCCGAGGAGACAGGTCTGGTCGTCGCAACCGCGGACCTCGTTCTTCATGGCACGGCGGCGGTGACCGGAGCAGTCACCGTCAGCCGGGTGTGGAACTTCACCGTCGACGTGGTGGATCCGACCCTGCACGTCCGCGACCCAGATGGTCTGATTCAGGAGGCCCGCTGGTTCCCCGTCGAAGAAGCAAGCCGCTTGCTTCATGAGTTGCCCTACAGGCCGCTGTCGGAGCCGTCAGTTGCGGTCCTCACCCGTCAGGCTCAGCCGGGCGCCCATTGGGCGTATTCCGATCCGGAAGCGGAGCCGGTTGTCACCTACCCCAACCGGTGAAGGACATTGCCACGTCCCTGTCCTGCTGATGACCAAGATGCCCCGAGACCTTGCTGGACCACGGCGACGAGCCCCGCGGACGGACTACAGCGTGTTCGCCTCCCGAACCGTTCTCGATCTCTGTCGTCTACCGGATCTGCCGCGGTCCGGGCGCTACGGGTCGGTGGCTTCCAGACCTTGCGGACACTCGCGTCCGGCGCGTCGGTGAGTGCGGGGTGGCGCGGTACGCCCTCAGCGGTTCCAGCGCGGACGCCGTGCGCGAAGGAACGCCGTGGCCATCGTGCGCCGCGTTGGCGTGCCGGCCGCGGCCAGGGCGGTCATGTACGTGTCGAGACGCTCGCGTTCGTCGTCGGTCAGGGCGGCGACGATCGCTTCGCCGTACGTGGGGACCAAGGGGTTGGGCGCCACGCGCTTGAGTGTTTCCCAGTCCCCGATCGGGTCGGCGGGTACGTCGACCTGGGCGCGGTAGTCCAGTTCCACCGCCTCGAAGCCGGCGGTCACCGCCCAGTCGACGAGGTCACGCTCGTCGAAGTCCATCATCGGTCGCGTGGTTTCCTCGGTGGTGCCCCGGTAGACATCGCGGACCTTGGCGATCAGGTCGATCACGGGCGAGTTGCCCATGCCGAACAGATCATCGGGCCGGAGCTGCTCCACGAAGCGGTTGATGGGCTCGAACAGGGAAATCCGTCCGCCCGGCCGCAGGACCCGGAAGAACTCCGCGAAGGCGGCGGCCTTGCGATCGGAGTAGATAAGCACCGACCGAGTAGTCACGACGTCGACAGAGGCGTCAGCAATTCCGGCGAGATCATCGGCCGACGCGACCACAAAGCTGCACCGCCCGTCGCCACTGGCGGTGCGCCGGCACTCGTCGAGCACATCCAGTGAGACATCGCTGAAAATGACATGACCGTCCGGGCCGAGTCGATCCAGCGCGCCGAACCCGATCAGTCCCGTCCCGCAGCCCACGTCGAGGACCACGTCGTCGGTCGCCAGGCCAGCTCCGTCAAGGACGCCGTCACGGAACGCCGCCAGCTCTGAGGCGTTGCGGGCGCGCAAGCTCGCGCTGTCGCCGTCGCGGCGGGTCAAGAGCCACTGTGCCCACTTGTCCGTCGCCACCGGGTCATCGTAACGCCGCCGCATACACGGACATTCGTGTACAGGCCTTGACCACGGCGCTCGGATCTGCCGCAGAGCGCGCAACCGCCTAGGGCCTTGCCCTGAAGCTCGCTTGAGGTCGGAGCATGAGCGCATGACGGTGACGGACGAGACGCGACAGGCGCTGGATCGGCAGCGAACTATGGAGATCAGCACGACCGGGCGACGGAGCGGCCGCTCCTATGCCGCGTCAAGTGGTTGGGGTGGGGTTTCGAGGCGCCGGTAGAGCTCTCGGGCGATGTAGCGCTTGAGGCAGCGTTTGATCTCGCGGTCGGTCTTGCTCTGGCGCGGCGGCGGTCGGCGTAGGCGCGGGTGGGTTGTGGCGTTGCAGTCGGCACAGGGCGACGGTGTGCAGGGCGCGGTGCGCTGGCGGTCGCCTGAGCGGTTGAGGCGGTAGCGGACGGTCTTGCCCGAGGACGCGGGGATCGGGGCCACGCCGGCGAGCATCGCGAAGGCGGCGTCGTTGCGGCAGCGTCCGGGGTGGGACCAGGCGGTGAGCACGGTGGCGGCGACGATCGGTCCGACGCCGCTGAGGCCTAGTGCCGTGACCAATAACGTTGACGGTGTTGGGTGACACGGCGCCCGGGCTGATGGCCGAGCGGGTCGCCGCCAGGAATCCGGTTCGGCAAGTATCTGGCGCGGCCTACGATTCGGCGGTGGGTCCCTCGCTGACTGTTCGCTCGGCCCGGGTCGAGGACGTCGCCCAGATGGCGTGTGTGCATGTTCGGTGCTGGCAGGAGACGTATCGGGGACTCATGTCGGATGCGGTCCTTGATGATCCGCGTTTCCCCGCTGCTCGGGAGCGGTTCTGGACTGCCGCTTTGACCGATGAGCGATATCGCGGGAACCGGGCGGCTGTGGCCGAGCGGGAGGGCGAGTTGATCGGGATCGCGATGTCGGGGCCGCCGCTGGACGCTGCGGCGGCGTGGGCGAGGCAGCTGTATGTGCTCTACGTGTATGCGGCCAATCACGGCACGGGTGCTGGGGGTGCGTTGTTGCAGGCCGTCATCGAGCCGGCGGAGTCGGCGGGGCTGTGGGTCGCCGATCCGAACCCTCGCGCGCAGGCGTTCTACCGCAAGCATGGCTTCGTCGCCGACGGGACGGCCCAGGTCGAGGACGGCGTGCGGGAGATTCGAATGATCCGCGACGTGCAGGCGCCGTCGCTGATGCTGTGAACGAGAACGTTTGGAGTCTTGGGTCAGGCTGCGCGGGCGGCGGGTTGGCCCCAGCGTCGTTGTCGTTCGCTGCGGATGCGGGCGCGTTCTCGGCGTTGGGCGGCCAGGACGTCGGGGTGGCGGGCGTTGGCGTTGCGCCAGCGCAGGTATGCCTGCAGTTTCCGGGTCAGCGCGGGGTGGTTGGGGTGGTTCGAGCTGGCGATGACGAAGGTGCGTAGCGGCCCGAACTGGGCCTCGATCGGGTTGGCCCAGGAGGCGTAGGTCGGAGTGAAGCAGAGCTCGACCTTGTTCCTGGCCGCCCACCTGCGGATCTTCTTGCCTTTGTGGGCGGACAGGTTGTCCAGGATGACGTAGATCGGCGCCCCGTCGGGCCGCGCGGCGCGGATCGACTTGAGCGCCGCGAGGGTGTTCGCGCCGCTCTTACGGCGCCGCACGACGCCCCAGAGCTGGTCGTCGCCGACGGAGTAGCAACCGTGGAACTGCCGGACCCCGTGCAGCTTGTGGTAGTTCGCGGGCAGCCGGTGCGGGTGCCCGGCCGACGCCCAGCCGGCGCCAGCCTGCGGACGGATCACCAGTGGCCCGAACTCGTCGAACGCGAACACGCGTTGTGGGAAGTGGCTGCTCACGTACTCGATCCGGGCGAGTTTGGCATCCCGCTGCGGGTCGGTGGACTCCTTCCACGTCTTGGTCCGCTGGAAGGTGATCTTGTGCCGGTGCAGGATCTGCCGCAGCCGTTCCCGCCCGATCCGGACCCGACGAACGGCATGCGAGCCCAGGTGGTCGGCGAGCTTGCGGATGCTCCAGCGGGTGAACGGCCGCCCCAGTTTCTCGGGGCGGGTGTTGGCCGTCTCGACGATGAACTGTTCCTCGTCAGGACTGATCTGGCGGGGACGGCCACCCGCCCACTGAGGGTCCAGGCTGGCCATCCCCATCTCGTTGAACCGGTGGATGACCTGCCGGATCGTGTCCTCGTCGGCTTGGACCAGGCGGGCGATCGCCGGCACCGTGTTCCCACCGGCAGACGCGAGCACGACCATCGCCCGCCGTAGTCGGATCGGTGAACCGGTTCCCCGGCGGGTGATTCTGAGCAGCTGCTGACCTTCCTGATCACTCAGCCGCCGCACACGTACAAGATCTGCCACCGCCACAGCCTGACCGCCGCGGCGCCGCCCGACCGGCAGGCCGCACGGCGTGTCATCCAACACCGCGAACGTTCGTGGTCACGGCACTAGCAGGTCGGGTCGCCAGGAGCGGACGATCGCCCGGATCGCTTTTTCGTGCGCGGTGGCTTCGGCATCGAGGAAGCGGACGCGGCGGGCGAGGTCCCGCAATACGGTCAGGCAGGTGAACACCTCGACGTCCGTGCTGGTGGTGGGACGTAGGCGGGTGGCGGTCGTGAGCATGAGCGGGGTGCTTTGGCCGCGGAACCGGGCCCGCACCACCTCGGATGCGGTGATCACCATGGCGTGCAGCTGCCGCTGGGCGTCCGCACCGGCTTCCACGGCTGCCCGGCGGGCAGTCAGTACCCCAGCGAGATGGTGTGGCCAGCGGTGGTCGGGTTGTCCAGTGCGGCGAGGATGGCGAGGGCGAGATCGACGCGGGCGATGGTGATGCCGCCGCGGACGTTGCGGTCGATGGCGGTGCGATAGGGGCGGTGCTTGCCGTCGGTGAGGCGCGGCGGTCGCATGATCGTCCAGTCCAGGTCGCTGTCGCGGACGGCCTGCTCGGTGCGGGCGAAGTCGGCGAATCCTTCCCGCAGATAGCGCCGCAGTATTGGCTTGACACGGTGCAGGTGAACGGACCGTCGCCGGCGTCGATGACGTGTCCGCTCGCGGTGACCACGATCAGGCGCCGGGTGCCCTCGGCGCGCATCGCGGTGATGATCGCGGAGGCGCCGTCGACGCACACCGAGGTGTCCGTTCTGGCACGCGGGCCCAGCGCTGACACCACCGCGTCCTGGCCGGCCACGGCTGGCCAGCCTTCATCAACGGTGCTCCAGCGAACCGACTCGGAGAGTGGGTTCGGCTCTAGGCTCGCACGATCCGTCTCACGCAACACGTCCTGAGCACTCAACTGGCTCCGCCGACCGGGCGTGACGGTGGATGGCGGGCGGACGGGCCGACGCCCGGTCGTGCCGAGATGAGCGCGCCTGATTTTGGAGCCCAGAGGGCGGGTCCCGTCGGCATGACGACGGCAATTCCGCGCGCATACTCGATGCGGCGATACGTGGATCGGATGCTCGTTGCCCGCGTCTCGGCGCGCGGTCGGCGGCTAGGGCGAGGGCGTGGGCGTGGCGAGTGCGGCAACCGGGTGCGGATGGCCGGAACACAGGCGACCGGTGGCGAGCGCAGGCATTCCGGGCTATGGGAAGAGAACGAGCGCGGGGTCGCAGGCCAGGGCAATGAGCTGCTCCACGGTCAGCGGTGGTTCCGTCATCGTGGGCCGGCTGTTGTCGGACTCGGGTGCGTTGTGCGCCCCGGCCAGGATCGTGGTTTGTCCGCTGTAGACCATGACGGTGCGGCCCCAGACGCCGGCGGAGTCGGGACCGAAGTCCATGATCTGGATGCGTTCGCCGTGCGGGCCGGTGCGGCACTCGCCCTTGGCGTCAGGCCCGTTGCACCGGCTGGTCCAGGTATCCGTGCTGATGGTCTCGTGGGTGGCCTGGAACAGCAGCAGTCCGGTGCCGGAGGCCGTGGTCACCAGCGCGGTGGCCGCAAACCCCTCGCCCTCGAACATGCCCGGCCCGGCTACCAGGTAGGGCGTGCCGCGGGCGGGATTGTCGGCGAAGGTGGCGCCGGGCATAGCCGCCGGCACTGCGGTGCGCAGGTAGCACGACATCCGGTTGGCGAGTTGATCCGACCCGCCCGCCTGGGCCGGCGCGGGCGCGCCCTCGCTCGGGACGATCGCCGCCGCTGATGGGATGCTCGCGCAGACCGTCGGATCGTAGGTCCACGTGGGCGAACCGGGCTGGCTCGCGGTGCTGCCAAAGAGGCCTCCCGCCACATGCCCGCCGACCGCCACCACGCCGGCCAGCGCCACGACTCCGCCGGCATAGCCCAACCGGTGCATGGCCCGCGACCGCCGGCCGGCTCGCACTACTTGGTCCGACCGCAGCCGCACAGGTGGTTCGTCGATGGTCACGTGCACCCGCAGCGCGTCCTGGATCGCCTGCTCGTTCATGCTCTCGTCCTTCCATTCATCTCGATATCCGACTCCAGGTGCTTCTTCAGCGTCTCCAAACCCCGGGCGGTCTGGCTCTTGACCGTGCCCTCCGCCATGCCGAGCAGGTCAGCCACCTCCACCACCGACAAGTCGGCCAGATGCCGCAGCACCACAGCCGCCCGTTGTCGCGGCGGAAGCTGGGCCAACACGTGGCTCAGGTCCAGCCGCAGCGCAGGATCGCCAGGCCCAGGCGCACGCTCGTCCCGAACCTGGGGCACCACCGACTCGCGTCGATGCCGGCGTCGATGCGACAGGAACGTGTTGACCAGCACCCGCCGGGCATACGCGTCGGCCGTCTCCAGCCGGACATGCCCCCACCGTCGATAGACAGCAACGAACGCGCTCTGGGTCAGGTCCTCCGCCGTGTGCCAGTCGCCGCACAGCGCGTAGGCCAGGCGACGCAGGGCGACCACCCGACTGCCGAAGAACCCGACGAAATCCGATTCTCGTTGTTCACGATCCACATCGCCTCCCTCATGGCTACCCCATCTACCGCATAGACCCAATGCCAGGTTCAGCCGACTCCAGACGTTTCTTGCGCCCACCGACAGGCCTCGCCGCGTACCTGTGCCATACACGCTGACCATGGCCTGCGGGACATTGGGCGAACCGGACACCACCGACCGTACGGGCGTACGGGCGCGTCGCCAGCGCACCCGGCCGGACGGCGGCACCGGCAAGCGTCAGTGACGATATGAGGGGCACCCGGCGGCCAGCATCGAGGTTGACGGCCTGATGATGTCGGTAGCCGGCGCCCGTGACGAGAGATCTTGCACCCAAGATCGAGCTACCGGATCTGCCGCAGTGCGCTCGCTGCCGGGCAGCGCACGCGAGTGACCGCGCGCAGTACCCGTCTGATCTCGTGGCAGTCGTCTGACGCGCCCGCTCAGTGGTCGACTTCCTGTGCCGCAGCAGCGATCGGCTCGAGCACCGCGATCAGCTCGTCGAGCTCGTCGGCGGTGAGCACGTCGTACGCCGGCGCCGCCAGCTCGTCGGTGAGGGCCTCGATCCGCTCCCTGGCCTCCCGGCCGGCGTCGGTGAACCTGCCGGCGGCGTCCACGAGGCCGCGGCGGCGCAACCCGTCGACGACACCGGCGAGCTGCGCCCTGGGCAAATGGTGGGTCCGGCCGAACTCTTCCGCCCTCATGCCGAGGGAGAGGGCGAGCAGAACGTGGGCCTCGGTGCCGCCGATGCCGTGGGCGAGGAGGGCGGCGTTGTGGCCGTCCCCGCGGTGCTCCCGCAGCAGCGTCGCCGCGTGCCAAAGCCTGGCCACCGGCTCCTCGGGCACCTCGAGCGCCCGGAGTCCGGCGTACAGCGCGCGGCCCTCGGTCGGCGCGCTGACCGCTGCCCGGGTGGCGAGGTCGGCGGCCCGTACCAGAGCGGGGGAGTCGGCGAGCTGCCCGATCCTCTGCCGCAGCGCTGCGGCGCTGCCCCGCTCGCGCACGGCGATCGCCTCCTGCGGGGTGGTCTTCCCCCAGACCCACGGGATGTGGCGCGCCACCTCGCCGTCGGCGAAGTTGTAGAACACCGCGTGCACCACCTCGGCCGGCGCCAGACCCAGCGGCGCGGCCCGGCCCGCGAAGTACCCGTCCCAGTAGTTGCGCATACCCAAGGCCAGGAACGCCTCGTTCGGCACCTCGGAGAAGGTGACGGTGGCGATCGGCTCGACGAGCTCGAACATGCGGTGGATCTT